>CAJWLO010000010.1 GCA_913043235.1 uncultured Fidelibacterota bacterium | reverse complement strand
GAGCAGAGGACTGAAAATCCTTGTGTCGCTGGTTCGATTCCGGCCCGAGCCACACCCCCTTGATAGAATCTATAACAAAGTTTTTTTATATTCTTAATTACTAACCCACTCGCATAGAAAAATATTGGTATCACCTCTTTTTTCCTGATTGCGGTTGGAAGCAAAAACCAGATATTTCCCATCTGGGCTAAACATTGGAAAACCATCGAATCCATTAAAATAAGTAATCCTCTCCAACCCGGTTCCATCCGTATTTATAGCATAAAGATCAAAATCACGGCCTTTTTTATCATGTATATTCGATGAAAAGATTATCCTATTTCCATCTGGAAAGAAAAAAGGCCCAAAATTGGCTGCACCATTATCGGTTATTTGTTTTTTATTTGTTCCATCAGAGTTCATTGTCCAAAGCTGCAATGCCATGGGTCGAATTGAATTTTCCGAGATTAAAGTTTGGTAGTCGGCAATTTCTTTTTTTGACTGTGGGTAATATGCCCGCCAAACAATTTTTGAACCGTCATAACTGTAAAAGGCACCTCCATCATAACCCAATCTATCCGTTAACTGTTGTTTCATCAAACCATCGGAGTTCATGGTCCAAAGATCCAAGTCACCACTTTCAAGGGAAGTATAGATAATTTTTTGGCCATTAAAAGAAAAAGTGGCTTCCGCATCATAACCAGGATTATCCGTCAAACGTTGCAAATTTGAGCCATCGATTGAAGCTTTAAAAATATCATATCCTTCATAAAGTTTCCAAACATATCCCTTGCTATAATCAGGCTTTGGCGGACAGTCAGAACTGGATAAGTGGGTGGACGCATAGATAATACCAACATCATCCGGATACTGGAAAAAACTACAAGTTGTAACACCATTGCCAGTAGACACTACCTCAATTGATCTTGATGCAATATCCATGATATAGATCTGATCGCAGACGCTATCTCCATCATGACCCTGGAAGATCAATTTTTTCCCATCTGCACTAAAATAAGCCTCTGCATTTTCACCTGAAAAAGTAAGTTGTTTAAGATTCTTAAAATGTTTTTCACCTTTTTGGATCAGATGATTGGAATACTCTGGTTTTTTATTACATCCATAGTTATGAAGCTGTAAAAAAAACATAAAATAAATAAAATGATATTTCATATTAAATCAGCAACAAAATCAAACCCGTTTTACTAATGGGGTCTAATACGTTGGTAAGGTAATTATTACACCAGTCCCTGTACAAGCCGCTAAAAAAGTAAGTATTTTTACGTAAACCAAGTGATCTGGTATGCCTACAAAAACTGAAATCGATACAAATAACCAGATAAAGCCTAAAGCTATAAACTTAGCTTTTCTAGGCATTCCTCTACCTTCACGAAAATCTTTAACATAGTTCCCAAAATATTTATTACTCAAAACCCAATTAAATAATCGTTTAGAGCTTCGAAAAAAACAGGCTGCAGCAACTATCATTAAAGGGGTAGTGGGTAGACCAGGTACTATCAATCCAATTAATCCGACAACTGTAAATAATAGTCCTAAAGCAAGCCATAGAACTCGGATAAAAGGATTAGATTTTATTTCGAGTTCTGATGATTGCATATATAGTATTTTTTAACTAGTTAAATGTTGCATCAATATTTATAGTAAGATCCGCATTATCTTGTGTTACATTAATGGTTTCTATACGGCTACCTATAAGAATATAATTTGTTCCTGCTGTTACATAGCCTTCAGGCCAATAGGTTACTGTTATAGCTTCATATGTTCTAAATGAAAGATTTGAAAAGCTGTAATCATACACACCATTTTCAACATCAGAACTTGTTATATATGAAAACCCAGCAGGTGGTCCAGCCACTGGCCACTGTGTATCTAATGTTATTAGTGCTTCGCCTGTATCCGGAAAAGTTCCGACAAAATTAACTGCACCAGAAATTGATCCAAATTCAGGTAGAGGATCTTTATCAGCTTCACTATCTTCACACGAAATAGCCATTACAAGAAAAGATGTAATTGTTACTTTAGCAAGTTTGTTCATTGATTACTCCTTTAATCGATTGTTTTATTAATTGTAAACTCAAAATTTCTCCTAGGCATCGGGTAATGCTGTATTAAAGAATAATTTTCATTAAATAAATTTTTTATTTTCAATGAAAAATCATAATCCATTATTGTTACAGAAACACTTAAATCAGTTATAATTGTTTCTGGAAGTGTCTCTAAAGGAAAAATGACTTTATTGTTTTCTATTGGATGGTCATCACTTAGGAAATCTTCATATAGCTGACTACTGGTATATCTTGAAGAAAATTGAAATGAAGCAATCGGAGATTCTTGCACCATAGTAAACCGTAATCTGTGCTTTGGTCTATAAAGCAATGGAATATTAGAATTCATATTTTTCATCTCTAAATAGCTATATGAGAAGTTGACATTGGAACCAATTTTTTCTATTAAAATATTAGATCCAAATTCAAATCCCACTCCATGCACTTCTTCACGATTAATAGATTGAACAGGTATTGTATAAATAAAATCGATCATATGCTTATAGCGATTAAAAAATATATTACTGAAAAATGATAGGCTTTCTAGATATTCATATTTTATTCCTAAATCAGTGTTAGTGAGCGATTCTGCTTTAATAGTTGGATTACCTTGAAGTAAAAGGCCATAGCTGCTTTCATATTCTAGAAATAATTCTGATATAGATGGCGCTCTGAATCCTTGATTGATTGAAAGATGAGTTGTCAAGTTTGAATTAATTTTATAAAAAAGTGTGAACTTTGGGGAAACCGCCTTAAACGTTTTAACACTATATCCTTCTCCGCCTGTTACTTCTCGAAGATCATAACGTAACCCTATGTCATATAGAAATTCTTTTAACAAAGGTTTTCTATATTGTATAAATCCAGCAATAGTGTTTTGCTCCGGTTGAGTAAAAATGTTTCTTAAAACATTTGATTTGGATTGATCTAGTGAGAGTTCTGTGCCAAATGTTAGATTTGCATCATCATTAAAAAACCTTTGAAACTGGCTGCGCACTATATAACTATTATCTCTGTAATTTGTTTTACCTTGCGAGTGGTCTAAAGGAGTATCATCCCGGTCCCTGTAATCAGTTTTAAATTGATTTGTAGCTAATGAAAGTGAAAAAATATTTTTCCCAATTAAACGTTTGTAGTATAACTGTACATAACCACTAATACGGAGAGATTCTCTATATGAAATAAGGCCGGGGTTATCAGGATATATAAATCCAGGCTGTTGATTAAAACTATTACAGGCTATTACAGATAGTTGAATTTTCTGGTCTTTTGGCAGCTCTCTATTAATTTTAAATGATAAACGAGATTGCTTGAAACCTGAGTTAAAACGATGTCCCTTTGAACTTATATGACCCAAAGAACTATTGATATTCATTTTCTGTATGTTTCTACTGTATGATAACGAAATTGCTTTTGAATCATAACTGCCAAAACGTAACTCTGGGTGCCATTTTTTCATAGCAGCACCTGATCTGGTAACAATATTTATAACACCACCCATAGAATTATGTCCGTATACCGATGATGCAGGACCACGAACTACTTCAATACGTTGAACAGTTTCAAAAGGAATTGCATTCCAATCGGAAGAACCTGAATTAGGTATAGAAACAGGGAAACCATCAAGCAACAATAAAACCCTATTATTGTAGCCACCAGGTTTAAAATCCGAGGATCCCCTAATAGATATATTTACGTTGCGACCATAATCATGGGCACTTTGAACCTGTATACCATGCAGATTATTGAGTAATGTAGAGAGTGTATTCTGATTTGTATTTAATTTTCTATCTGTCACAACCATCTGAGTAATCTCCGGAGAATGTTTAGAAGGAATGAAACCCATTACATTAATAGCTTGCCATTGCAATGGCTCTTTATCTAGGAATATTTGAACATGCTTTTTACTTATTTTATTAGTAATAATATTCTGAGAATACGGTTTATATCCAATCATTGAAGCACTTATTACATATTCTCCGAACTCTATATTATCCAATTTAAAGGTTCCATTCTCATCTGTTATAGTCCCTATATCAGAACCAGATATAAGAATATTTACATTTGATAAGGGATTATTTGTATCAATATCAAATACATTTCCGCTTATATAATCTGCGTTAATTAAAGATGTTGTAAGTATAAAAAATAATAGATAACTCATTGAATTATAAAAAATATAGTTTTATTAATTATTTATATTTGGATCTGTAATCAATTCATTAAGTAGGTTTTCTACCTCCTTGTCTGTGACTGGATCTTCACGATCCCCCATAAATACCAACCCCATGAAAAGACCACCTAAAGCCTTAAACATAAGTTGAGGATCTACTTTAGGAAATTCACCTTTTTCTATACCTTCTTCTAGCAATCCTTGAATAACAGAATAAAGTCTTTGCTGATATTCTTTCCAAGGCTGTTGGTCTAACTTTATTGCTTTTGGTGCATTAAAAAGGAATTCAAATAGACCTGGACGATTTTGTGCATTTTCAGCGATCTTGATTAAAACATTTACAAATGTTTTTCTTGGCCCATTATAATCTGCAATTACAGGTTCAAGGCTAGCCCATAGATTTTGCCAACCATTTGTTAGAATTGCAGTAAATACTTCTTCCTTGGAATTGAAATAATAATAAAGTGTGGCCTTTCCAAATCCAGATTCTATTGCAATTTCATCCATGGTGGCACCATCTAATCCTTTGGATTTGAATACTTCCAAAGCACCGTCTAAGATGCGTTCCTTTCGCATTTCTCTTTCTTCTAATTGACGTTTTGAAACAGACATAAATAGATTATTATTTTATATATCGAATTAATAGTCGAAATATAAAACTTTATTACAAATACTTGCACTCATGTTCTATTTATTTTTTTATAAAAATAGAATTATAGATCAGGATTTGGAAAAAAATCCAGCCATCCTTATTTGACGGGTTTTACTACTTTTTTATTCCCACCAAATCCAACATAAAAGCAAGCTCTAAAGAATATTCCCGGTAGCGACGGAAACGTCCGGACTTTCCACCATGCCCTGCCTCCATATTGATATGCAGAAATAATTTATTACTTCCTAACCAGTGGTCTCGCAGTTTTGCTATATATTTTAATGGCTCCCAGTATTGAACCTGAGAATCAAAGTATCCTGCAGTCACCAGCATATTGGGGTATTCTCGGTCCTCAATCTGATCGTAGGGGGAATAAGATAGCATATAGCGGTATTCTTTCTCTTCCCTTGGGTCACCCCATTCATCCCATTCATTGGATGTCAGTGGAATTGTAGAATCTTTCATAGTGGTAACCACATCAACAAAAGGAACTTCTGCAAGTGCCCCTTTCCACAAATCTGGTGCCATATTAACCACGGCTCCTATCAATAAACCTCCCGCACTTCCTCCCTCACAGAACAATTGATTTTTATCTGTATATCCCTGTTCAACCAGATACTCCCCTGCATCAATAAAATCATAAAAGGTGTTTTTCTTATTGAGCATTTTCCCATCTTCATAGGATTGACGACCAAATACCTGACTGCCCCGTATATTAGTGATAGCATAAATAAAACCACGATCTAAAAGACTAAGTCTGACAATACTAAAATATGGATCTTCTGTAGTTCCGTAAGAACCATAACTATAAAGAAGTAGTGGCTGGGGATCATCTTTTTTAAGGTCCTTACGATAAACCAAGTAGATGGGGACCCGTTCTCCATCCCTTGAAGTAGCATAATGTATTTCATCTTGATATGCAGCCTGGTCATAGCCACCTACTACTTCCTGTTGTTTCAATAATGTTCTTTCTCCTGTGTCCATATTATAATCAATTATGGCATCTGGAGTCACTAATGAAAAGTAGGAATAGCGCAATATATTGGTATTGAAATCTTCATTAATTCCGATATAGACGGCATGTATCTTTTCTTGAAAATCAATATATTTATCAACACCATTTTTCAAGTTAATTACCCGCAGATCAAGCAGACCATTCCTACGCTCATTGAGTACAATATGTCTATTAAAAATTTCCATCCCCAACAGGTGTACATCGTCACGATGAGAAATAACCTCTTCCCAGTTGGACATATCTGTTGAAGTGTCCAACGTTTTCATGAGCCGGTTGTTTAAAGCCTCCCAGTTGGTAATAATATAGAAATGATCACCAAAATGTTCGATACTGTATTCATGCTCTTTGCCTCGGGGAGTAAAATTTTTAAATTTTCCATCAGGGTCATCGGCTGACAAAATATGATAATCACTTACAAGAGTACTGGTGTTCCAGATAATAATATATTTTCCAGACTTGGAACGATATACACCGGTATAAAACGCATTGTCATTTTCAATGTAGACAATTTCATCATTAGAATAATCCGAACCAATTCTATGCCGGTATATTTTTTCTGAGAGTAGTGTAACCTTGTTTTTTGATGTGTAGAATACCGTTTTGTTATCATTGGCCCATGCAACACCACCAGTAGTATTAGGAATAGATTTAACCAACACATTACCGGTGGTCAGGTTCTTAAAAAACACAGTATAAAATCTCCTGCTTAAGGTGTCAACACTATAGGCCAACCACTTGTTATCCGGGCTTACATTATAATCGCCCAAAGCAAAATAGTCGTGGCCCTCTGCTAATTCGTTTTCATCCAGCAAGATTTCTTCAGCAGATTCAAGTGAACCCTTTTTTCGGCAGTGAATAGCATATTCCTTATTTGATTCAAATCGGTGGTAATAAAAGTAACCATTATCCAAATAGGGAACAGTACTGTCATCTTTCTTTATCCGTCCTACTATTTCATTAAATATCTTTTCCTGCAGTCCTTCTGTATGTGATAGACAGGTTTTTATATATTTCTGTTCCTTATTAATGTATGCGAGGACATCTTTGGTCTGCTTGTCTGGATTTCTGGCCATTTTCTGTTCATCAGTTAACCGCATCCAGTAGTAATTATCCACTCGACTTTCGCCATGGAGAATTAATTTTTTGGGTGTTTGAGGTGCATCCGGGGGAATCAGGTTTTTTGTACAGGCATACATAACTAAGATAATTAAAAAAATATAACGTTTCATATAATAATTTGAAACCTAGCGATCTGGAAGAGGGAAAGCTCCGGAGGAGGGACTCGAACCCCCGACAAAGTGGTTAACAGCCACCTGCTCTACCAACTGAGCTACTCCGGAATATTATTTTTTTGAAAAAAGCTGGGGAATTTAGGTTTATTGCTAAACTGGTCAAAGACACAATTATGGGGATAAACCTAGAAATTTTCTTTCAAATTATTTATACTACCATTATAGTCCATTAAGATAATACTAATTATAAATTTTATGTTTAATAAACCGGTTGAATAATCCAGTACATTATTAAGATTAATTAAGACACTTATACGTCTCCCCGTTTTGTTCCTGATTGCCCTATTTCTTGATCTAAGAGTTATTGGTAAGGAATGAAACCGGTAAGTATTGACAGATTACATTTCTTTTTCAGCAATCAATTTTATATTTTCGTCAAATCGTCCAGATTCTTTATGGATATTGGTTATGTATACTACACCGTTCATATCATGGGGTTCGCCATAAACAGAATGAACAGATTTCAGGCCTCCCAGCCATTTTCGTTTATCACAAAGATAAACCAGGTCACCTATCATGGCACCCATGGTATCCATATCCCGCGCAGAGAAGCATATTTCATTCTTGTTTTTTTCTACGGTTTTCCAGATCACTTCCACAGGCTTACCAGATAAATCATTGGGAGTTCCACCTTTAAATAATTCCCTAGCTTTGTCCAAGGACCAAACAGTCAATCCATCGGTTTTTTCATCTTTCATTGGTGAGGTAAGCAAACCAACTATAACGCCGGATCCAGCACAAACCAACGTATTATAAAGAGCCCTAATATAAGAGTAAGGACGTTCCAAGTTGAATTCTATACCGTGATCAAAGGGAGAAATAAAGATTTGAGGATATTTACTGCCGATCCACATCAGGACCGCACCTCCCAAGAAAGTTGCCACGGCCGCAGGCGTATTATAACGTTTCCAAAATATACCTAGGAAAATGGCTACTACTAGGGGCGGTGTCATGGTACTATGAAAAAAACCGTGGGCCTCATAGAGTGTAGGAAAATTATTGAAAAAGATAGTACTCACAGCACCCAATATTGTAGCCAATGCTGAAACGATCATGGCTGCCTGCAGGTAATGGCGATCATTACGTTTTTTCACCATTGGTCGATACACATCATTGATCACCACAGCCGCCACAGCGTTGATTAGTGTATCCACTGTTGACATAAGCGCTGCCGCCACAGCCGCAATTACAAAGGCAAAGACGACCTCGCTCCCTGTGATAAGGTAGGTCACCTGGGTAAAAACATGATCCAGTTTTGTGGTTGTATTCCAAGCCTGTGGTGTCACCACACTTATAGCTTTACCTATCCAGCCTGCATTAGAAACTGCAATTGTCGAAATAGGTAGGAGTACAAGCACATTAAAAGCCGCTGCCTTGCGGCCTTCATTGACAGATTTGCAGGCCATAAAACGCATGATCAATCCCTGGTTCATAAAGAGAAACCCGACGGAACCAGCCACTCCGTCCTGCCAAAATATGCCTACAAAGTTAAAATTCGGCGGATGGTTGTAATGAGCCAACGGTAGTTTGAATTCCGGGGTAAGTGTGTTCCAAAATATAGACCATCCACCCACAAATTTTATACCCAATATGAATACCAGTACTCCTGCAAATAGCAGGATAAAACCTTGAGCCAAATCAGTGAAAATAACCGCTGTCTGGCCTCCGAAAGAGATATAAACCCCAGAAATAATAGCCACCACAAAAATGATGGTATAAAGATCCCACCCTAAAAGCGGTTCTAAGGTTTTACCCATGGTGAGAAATCCGATGGCAATATAGCCGATCATATAACCTAATATGGCAATGGTTGCCAAAATACGTACCCCGGAATTAAAACGCCGTTGAAAATAATCTGGAATGGAACGAATCTTGGTGTAATATACAATGGGTAGCCAACCAAACAAAAACAGAGGCATGAAAAACCAGTCATTCATGTAAGTCATTGTGGATGAAAAACCATGCTCGTAAGCTTTAGATGAATATTTTAAAAAACTATGGCTCCCGACACCGGTAGCTACTATAGACATGGTTACCAACCACCAAGAAAACCGCCGTCCACTAAAAAAGAAATCCTGTGTGGTTTTGTTATAGCGGGCGAAAAACGAACCAAAACCCAGTACCATAGCAAAATATCCGAATAGAATCATCCAGAAATAGTTGGAAGTTTGAATTACAGGTTCCATCCTAGAACAAACTTAGCATGATTAAAATAAATAGAAATAAAATTCCAATATATACCTACACCATTTCATCAGTTTTTATCCTTTCCAAGATTTCTTCTTTTCCTGAGCTCAATCTGGGTGAGATGATGACCCAAACCAAGAGGACAGCCATCGCCAGTAGAATAATAAACATGATTAAATAATTGCCAAGAGCCGCCTGGATTGCCGCACCATGAATGCCCATATAATAAAAAAATCCAAAAATAAGAATATGAAACCAAAAATTATGTCTCGCACGTTCTATTTTTAAAGAACGGGATCGTAGTATAATCATTATTCCTGTAAAAAAAATGACCCCCCCTGCACCGTAAAGATAAAGATAGGGGAGCCAGGTGCGGCTAAATTCCATCATCAAGGCGATTTCTGTATTTTATTAAAATTAGGTTCCAAAATATCCCAAGTTTCTTGTAGGCCCTCTACAATAACCTTTGTATGACCCAGTATCGGCATGAAATTGGTATCCCCGGTCCACCGGGGTACAACATGGTAATGGAGATGTTCTTCAATACCTGCCCCCGCTACTTTGCCTAAGTTAGCGCCAAAATTAAATCCCTCTGCTTTCATGGTTATTTTTAGGATCTCCATTGACTGATTTACCATGTGAATCATCTCAAGATTTGTTTCCCTAGAAAGGTCCAATGTTTTTGAAGTATGCTGGTAAGGAGCAATCATCAAGTGACCATTGGAATAGGGATAAAGATTCATCAAAATGAATGAGTTATCCCCCCTGAATAATACAAGATTTTCCCGATCATCACCAGACTCCGATTTAGCGCAAAAGACACATCCATCTTCTTTGGGAGTTCTAATATAATCTATCCGCCAAGGTGCCCACAGTTTATCCATATATCAACAAGTTATTCCTCATCTTTTTTGGCAGCAGAGATCACTTTTTTCTCAAAATCTTTTGGCATTTTTTCATAATGACTAATGGACTCCATATGAATTCCACGACCTCCTGTAAGTGATCGAACCGTGGTAGCATAGTGATAGAGTTCAGCTTGGGGAACTTGCGCTTTAATAACCTGGAAACTGCCATCAGAATCCATACCCATGATCTTCCCTCGTTTCCCGGAAATATCACCCATGATATCGCCCATGAATTCTTCTGGGACTTTCACTTCAATATCCATGATCGGTTCTAAAAGGCAGGGTTGAGCGCTTAAAAATGATTCCCGAAAGGCGTGTTTCCCTGCAGTTTGAAAGGCAATATCCTTTGAATCTACTGGATGCATTTTTCCATCGTAGAAATCAATTTTTAGATCCACAACTTTACATCCTGCAAGAATTCCTTCTGAACAGGCTACATTTACACCCTTTTCGACAGAAGGCACAAAAACACGATCAACATTCTGCCCCACAAGGGAATGAGTAAACTCCACACCATCGCCTCTCTTTCTTGGTTCAATCCGCATCCAAACCTCCGCAAATTGACCGGCTCCTCCAGACTGTTTTTTATGACGATATTTCGATGAACCTTTGGCGGTTATTGTTTCACGATAAGGGACCCGTGGTTCTTCCAGAAGAATATCAATTCCAAATTTCCTTTTTAATCGTTCTGTAGTTACCTTCAGATGCAACTCACCCTGACCAGATATAATAGTTTGTTTCACCTCACTATCTACACGGTATACAAATGTGGGATCTTCTTCATGCAACGTTGAAAGCCCTATGGCAAGTTTTTCCTCATCTCCTTTTGCTGTAGGAACAATTGCAGCATGAATATTAGGATTTGGCAGTTCTATCATCGGCAACAAAACATGTTTTCCAGAGCACAAGGTATTGTTTGTATGGGTATCCTTCAATTTCACTACCCCAGCAATATCTCCAGCAGAAAGCTGATCCACCTGGGTTCTGTTTTTACCATTAAGGATAAATAATTGCCCAAAACGTTCATTGGTATTGCGATTCGTATTGTAGCAATCCTGCCCTGTCTTTACTTTGCCCGAATAGACACGAAACAGGGACAATTCTCCTACATGTGATTCGGACATGGTTTTAAAAATTTGCAATACTGTTTCTGATCCGTCTAATGAAACTTCTACGTCATTGCCCTGGGTATCTTGAGCCGTAATTATTCTCCTGTCATCCGGAGAAGATCCATACTTGGCTATAAAATCACAGACCCGATTAACACCTACATTGGAGGTGGCTGAAGTACAAAACAGGGGAATAAAAGTCTGGTCTTGGATTGCCTGATGAATTCCATCCCTCATTTCTTCTTCTGATAGTCCCCCCTGATCAAAGAATTTTTCCAGTAACGCATCATCAGATTCAGCTACATATTCTATTAATTCTTCATGTAGACTTTTTACTTTTTCATTCAAATTATCTGGGAGTTCTCGCTCTGCCATTTTCCCAGATCCATCTAAATCATAAGAAATAAGCTCTGTCCTGAGTACATCCACATTTTGGTTATAACCTGGGCCTGCATTAACTGGCAATTGCATGGGAAAAACATTATTGCCAAATCTTTTTCTTGCTTGATTCAAAATTGAATCAAAATCTGTATGTTCTCTATCAAGGCCATTTACGACTAGCATCTTTGGAATGCCAAGTTTGGATGCATGATTCCACATTGTTTCTGTACAAACTTCAACACCATTGATAGCATGGATGGTAATAATTGCTAGGTCCACCACATTTAAGGATCCCAAAGCTTCACCAATAAAATCAGAATAGCCCGGTGTATCAATTATATTGAATTTTTTCTCCATCCATTCCATATGAAGAGGGGTGGCATGAATGGATATCTGGCGTTCCTTTTCGCCAGGATGATAGTCAGATATGGTGGTCCCTGTTTCGATGGTTCCAAGCCGGTTAATCATACCTCCTGATTTCAACATTGCTTCCGCAAGACAAGTCTTTCCACTGGAACCATGTCCCACAATTGCAAAATTTCGTATATCAGATGATTGATATTGTTTCATATATAAGCCTCTTTAATAGTAGTATAATTTGAGAGAAAAAGGTGTTGAGTGTAACCTCACACCTTAGGAAAAATCAAGAAAATTAAAGATCTAGTGACCGTATATCATCAATATAAGCTCTTAAAGCTGGGACTATATAAATATCATCCAGGGAATATTCTAAAAAACTGCTCGCAAGCGTCTTCAAACGTTGTTCCAGAGGTTTCATCTTATTGATAACAATTACAGTTTGATCGTGGATCATGCATATACCTCCAACGAAGTCACCTTTCCCTTTCACAATCTTTATGCCCAGCCTTTCACCCAGTTGTTCAAATTCAGCATACAACTTATCGTTTTTCATCAAATTAAATCTTTTCTACCCTTTTTTTTCAAAAAGTCGACCATTTCTTTCACCATTTCAACCTTTTCACGATGGACAACCAGTGTGGCATCTTCCGTATTTATAACCACAAGATCATCGCTTCCAATTACAGCTGTAAATCGTCCATTGGATTCAATGAAATTATTGCGTCCATCCATGACCTTCCCTTTGCCGCGTACAATATTTCCTTCATTATCTTTTCCTAATACATCATACAATGCATTCCAAGACCCCAAGTCATTCCACTGAAACTCACAAGCAACCACATAAATATTTTTTGATTTCTCTAATAAACCATAATCAATAGATACTGGGTCAATGTACTCCCAGATATCATCAAAGAGTTTCCCATCCTTTAACCTATGGGAAATATTTTGCAAAGATTCATATAAATCCGGCATATTCTTTCTTAATCCTGTCATGAGCGTATCTATTTGCCAAATGAACATTCCAGCATTCCATAAAAAATCACCGCTGGCAATGAATCTTTGTGCCAATTTGTGATGCGGTTTTTCCGCAAAGGTTTTTACTTTATATGCACCAGGATGGTCTTTTTCACTACTATCATCAAACTGGATATAACCATATGCCGTAGAAGGGTGGGTAGGTTGCACTCCAATAGTTACAATAGAATTACTATTTCGGGCAAGGTGCTCTGCAGTTTGCAAAGATCGTTCAAATTCAGAGTGACCAATAATTAAATGATCTGCTGGGAAAAAACCCACCACTGTATTTGGATCCTGAAGGCTAATCAATAAACTAACAAGTCCAATAGCAGGAGCAGTATTTTTTCCTGATGGTTCTGCAATTATATTTTCAGGTTTAACAGTCTTGATTTCATCAATAATCTTTTCACGCAAATCTGCCCGGGTTATAATATAAATATCCGTGACCCATTTAATTTTTATTAAACGATCAATGGTCATTTGGATCATGGATTGGTTACCAACAATATTCAATAATTGTTTGGGATTGTTTTCACGACTTAAAGGCCAAAAACGGGTGCCGCTACCGCCAGCTAATACGACACATTTCATCTATAAAGATTTTTTCCCAAATTGAATACCGGTCAATTCCATATCCCAGTTTCCTCGTATTTCTACTGTGTCCGGATAAGCAAAAAACCATTCAGCAGATCTATAGGGACTCAGGTTACCATAAGAATAGCTATTATTACCATCACTATCTTGAAAAAATAGTAATGAATAATTTCCTTCTCGTAAACGATTCATTTCAAATGACCCATCCGAATTTACAACGGCATGAAAATTTTTCAGTTCCTTTTCAAGATATTTTACCTGGACTACAACTTTGCCTGGCAAGCCGGAGTCAATCTGTCCCAGCAAGCGTCCAAACCTGATGAAATTTGATGTTTTGAACGAAACAGTTGTTACTGAATCAATGAGGGTTTTTCCATATAGAGGCTTCAGTTTATCCGCATGGATATGAAGTTGATAATTTGTCTTCGGACTCCAATTCATCTCAGGAATAATCTCCAATGTCAAAGGAGAAATCCAATTAAATATCAATGGAACCGAAATTGAATCCTGTATCAGAACCAATGTCGAAGGAATTATAGATTTTTCCATAAAACTTGAAAAACTGATTTTCAACGGAACAATCATTTCTTCCTCAATGGAATGAACATATGATTTTACCGGAAAACTGATCTTTACATTTGTGGTATCTAGGGTGGTATCCGTTCTGACAGTCACCTTGCTGGAATCAAGCAATGTTTTTTCTCCCTGCTGAATACTGTTCAAAGCAAAAGTAACCAAGCCTGGGTGGGAAATAGATTCAGGCAGTACTATATGAACCATAGTTTGATCTTCATTATCTAAAAAAAGATCTATCACTGGCAATATTGAATCTTCAGCAAAAACCTGCACTGGTAATAGGGTGAACATACCAGAGATATTTTGTGAAAAAAATAATTTGAACCAGGTTCCCGTGATCCATTCAGCTCGGGTCATCTGGTTTGTCCCTAATTTCTCCGGCATCATCATATCCATTTTTATTACAACCTCATCGGTACCGAGTTGAATAATTGTTTCCCAAGGTAAACCTAATATAGTATGATTAGGGTTGATAATTGTTCCAGATATAGATTGTTCCACACTAACCACTTTATAGGACCCCGATGATAAATATTGGAAGTGGTAACTGCCATTATCCGCGGCGTCTAGCACATAATCTGGTTCCCGATGATAAAACATGGATAAGTCATCTTCCGATTTTATTTTCCATAGCTGGGCAGAAGTAGGTTTGATATGTTTTATGGTACCAGCGATGGATCCTTCATTAATTTTAGCCCCTGTGGTGTAGGCGACTTGCAATCCTTGTTTCAGAAAAACTCCATGTTCATCTTTCAAACTCCGATCAATAGAAATTATATAAGTTTGATCACTGAGTAGAGAATCAGGAAAATCCACAAAGACCCGGCGACCTTTGTAAATTAATTCAGGGTCTTCTTTCAATCTAGGCATAACTGTGATTGCGCTGGATATTGAATTTTCACTAAGATATTCAGAAAATACCAGTTCCACTCGTCCTCCAGAGAAAAATATTGCTCCATTTTCAGGTACGGACTGAATTAATTCAGGAGGTGTTTCATCTTTGGGTCCACCGCTGGGGGATTGAATAGCGGCACACGAATAAACGAATAGTGCTACGAAAAAGGAACCAACTAAAATGGGGGAAAATTTAATTAAATTCAATTGAGTTTTTCGGTGATTCTAAATTTACAGGAATCTCCTTATGAAATGTCATTTCTGTTTCTGAAACATTCAAGGTAATACACCAGACACTTACTCCAGAACGATTTGCTTCCAATACCGCTCTTGCTAATTTTGGATCCCTCTCCCACATGGGACAGAATAAAATAGCATCTGGGCGCTGACATACAAATAAGATACCCGCTTTTTCTCCACTTTCAACCAATGCCTTTAATGCTCGGGCATGTTTTGCACCTCGTGCTGTGACCGCATCAGGAAACTTTGCTACCGCATTTTCAACAAAAGTTACGGATTTGACTTCCAAGTAAAATTTTTTTCCATCACTACCCTGCAATAGAAAATCAAAACGGTGATTACCTACGTTTATTTCCGGGCGAAGCAAGTAGTAGTTTTTCAACATGGGCAGTTCTTTTTTCAGTAGGCCTTCTTTGACAAACTGGTTCGGCAATGATGAGACCAGTGAAATTAATTGACCATTATGATTAACCATTACAGTGGTATATCTGGTTTTTCTTTTTGAGTTTTCTGAAGCAGGCCTAACTAAAAGATTAGCACCAGGGTTTAATAACTCCTTTAATCTTCCAGGGTCCGGTAAATGGCTGCGATATTTAATACCATTTATATTAATGATAGTTATAAATCGGTTGGGGCGCTCAACAAATTTAGCAGGGATAAGCGGACCTTTAATTTTCATAATATATATTGATATTTTAAGGTTAATATTATGACTCTTTTCAATAATCGTTCAAAAAAAGAGTTTAAAAACTTCAATACTTTATTTGTATTCAATGATGGTTGGCCAAAAATAAATGGTGCTGTAGTTTCACCAAAAGTAGAACGTCTGTTTCTATTAAAATCAAAGTTGTAAAATTAGCCGTGATTATTGACCCTTCAGAATATTCTTTCCAAGATGCCCACAAACTTATGACCGGGTCCACTGTGCCACGACCCATCGCCATTGTATCCATTATTTCTAAGGATGGGGAATACAATGTGACTCCTTTTTCCTATTTTAATGGTATTTGTTCCAAACCGCCCACTATCATGTTCGCTCCAGCTAGACGCGGATGGAACGGCACAGAAAAGGATACCCTCATCAATATCCGAGATACGGAAGAATTTGTAGTTAATATAGTTTCGGAGTCTTTTGCTGATAAGATGGTCCTGTCTGCCACTGATTTTGAACCGGATGTGGATGAATTTGATATTTCAGATCTAGCTGTTGTTCCATTACAATTAGTTACACCTCCCAGGGTTGGGGATTCCAAAATCAATTTTGAATGCAGATTGAACCAGATCGTGGAGATTGGGGATGGAACTACCGGTAGTGGTTTTGCAGTGATTGGGACCATTGCACTCTTTCATATAGATGATGAAATTTATGATGATGGGCGAATCAATCTGGAAAAGCTTCATCCTGTTGGCCACCTAGTGGTAAACTGGTTTACATGCCTTACAGATAGTTATAAAATCATACGAAAAATAAAACCGGATCTTATTTATCCATCGAATAAGAACTGATAACATCTTTCTTGAATATCAATACACCAGAATACCTATGCCCACAAACCTACAAGAACGTATTTACCAAGCCCAGTGCATTGGGAATGTGGAGCCCATTGAATATATGGTACCCTATCCCAATACATATGCACTTATCGAGGGACAGAATATCAAATTTTCTGAACAGGTGATTTATGAACAACATAACATAACCAATTGCAAATTTTATGAACTGGTTCAACAAACCGCCCATTGGCTTGATAGCTTAAACATAAAACCTAAGGAAAGGGTTATTATCGAAGATATAGGTTTCCCACAGACTGAAATCCTGTTGTTTGGCATATGGCACCTAGGCGCATCTGCTGTACTTCTGAAATCTCCAGATATTGTGAATGCAAAACAATCCTGCAACACAAATCATTTGATCAAAGCGGACATTGATTTGTTGAAAGTTATTGATTCATTTCCCACCGATTTCGACCCAAAATATAAAGCACTGCTTAGTGATGAAGCATTGGTATCCTGGTCACCAGAAAAAGGCATACGGTTGTCACATTATAATCTGCTTGTGAATACCAATTCCATCCAGAAAATAATCGGTATAAAGAGTCGGATTCGATTCTTTTGCGACTTGCAGCCAGATTCAACTTCCTGGGTCGTGCTTAAAGCGATTTTACCTATTTACTGCGGATGTATCTTTACCGATAAGAATGCAGATGTGATCATATCAGATAAAATTCAAAACAGCACTTTTTATATAAGAAAAGACTTGAAAAACATGAAGAAATTCAAAGATAATCAACTTGCCATTTGCTCTGAAAACACTGCTGTTCTTTCCCTTGGGACATTACCTATTCATCTCAGCGAATTGACCCTGAAAGATAATGTACTTCTAATCAAAGGGCATTCAGTTATGATGGGATACATAGATGATTCGAAAAATGAATCATCCTTTCGCGATGAATCACTATATATTTCTATTTAAGCGATATCCATCAGGACCTGCTGGGCATGCTCCTTAGGTTTCACTTTCCCATATGTTTTTTCAATGATACCCTTTTCATCAATTAGATAAGACACACGAAAGATACCTTCATATTCCTTGCCATACATCTTTTTCAAACCAATAGCTTCATAGGAACGGATAGTAGACTTATCTGAATCAGAAAGAAGTGCAAATGGAAACTCCTGCTTTGTACAAAAGTTTTTTTGTACTTTCACGGAATCGGCACTCATACCCAGAATTACAGTATTTTTCTTTTTGAAACTTTGAAACTCATCCCGGAGTTCCTGACCTTCAATAATTCATCCAGGCGTACTTGCTTTTGGGTAAAACCAGAGCAATACCTTCTGACCTTTATAATCACTTAAACTGACAGAATTTCCATCTTGATTTTCTAGAGTAAAATCTGGTGCTTTTGTTCCTTTTTTTAACATCATAGATCCTTTATTAAACAATGAAATTACAAAGTGCTTTTGGATTTTACTTGGCACCTTTTGTATTTAAATCAACTTCTGACCATTTGATTCGGTCATCTTTTGAATTCAGCATATTGGCCACAGCAGCGATACCTTCTTTTTGCCCTTTCCAAACAAGTGTATCCTTGGCCGTTTCTAAATCCACCCAACAATATTCACAATGTTCTTCAGACAATGTTACTTCTTCCTGGCCCACTTGAACACCAAAAACAGGGACAAGATTAACTCTGTTCCCATAGATTTCATAAAATCTACTTACATGATCTGCCACAAACATGTTTACTGGTTCTAGTCCTGTCTCTTCTTTTAGTTCACGAATGGCTGCTTCCCAAGCCTTCTCCCCTTTTTTAATTTTTCCTGCAACGCCTTGCCAAAGATGTTCATACATTTTGGTTTTGGATCGTTTTAATAATAAAAATCTAGGTCCTTTCTCCGTATGGCGAAATACATAGGTATCAATTACTCTAACTAAAATATCTGTCATTACATTCCTTTCATATTTTTCATATCACTTATTAAGGATTTTGACCAAATATCAAAACTGCCATCAGAAATCTTTTCTCGAATGGATGCCATTAGATCAAGATAAAAAAATAAATTCAAGGTTGAAGCTATTCTAAGTCCTAAAATCTCATTAATATTAAGCAAGTGTCGTAAATACGATTTTGAAAATGTATGTCCCCAGATGTGTGAGCTATCTGGATCAATGGGTGATGGATCTTTTTTATATTTTTTATTTTTGATGTTTATAACACCTCCAGATGTAAAAACGTGTCCATTTCTGCCATTCCGTGTAGGCATAACACAGTCGAACATATCCACACCGCGACGCACCGCCTGCAATAGGTCGGAAGGCTTGCCCACGCCCATTAAATACCGGGGCTGATCTTTGGGTAAAATTGTGTCACAAAACTCCAAAGTATCAAACATGGCATTTTTTTCTTCGCCTACTGCCAGTCCGCCTATGGCAATGCCACAGGTCGAAAATGGAATTAATTCATCAGCACTAAGTTTCCGCAATTCATGGCTAACTGATCCCTGAATAATGGGAAATACTGTTTGTTTGTAATTATATATTTCAGGATTTTCTTTTAGCCAGTTATTACACATTTTCATCCATTGGGATGTTCTTACCACGGCTTCTTTGATTCTTTTATCATCGGCATCACCCGGTGGACATTCATCAAAAGCCATAATGATATCTGCACCCAGATTTCGTTGAATTTCCATAGAAAATTCCGGTGAAAACATATGTCGACTACCATCCAAATGCGATTGAAACTCTACACCATCATCATTGATTTTATTCAATTTTGCCAGAGAAAAAACCTGAAATCCTCCACTATCTGTTAAAATTGGTCTTTCCCAACTAATAAATTTGTGAAGCCCACCAACTTTATTGATTACGTCAATTCCAGGTCGCAAATACAGATGATAAGCATTCCCCAATATGATTTGCGAATCAATCTCTTCCAAATCATGTGGCGTCATGGTTTTTACAGCCCCTACCGTTCCGACTGGCATGAAGGCAGGCGTATCGATTCGACCATGATCTGTTTCTATAATACCCACGCGAGAAGCTGTATTGGAGTCTTTTTGATGTATAGTAAATTTCATGTGTAGAAAGTTTTGATTCGTTTAGTGAAGCATAATAATACATCTATCATTCTTCACTGGTTGAAGGACAACTCTAGAATAATATTTTAAAGGCATCTTTCACAAATTTAACAGGATGAAGATCAATCTCAATCTTTTTGACTTTATCATTCATGCTTGCAGCCGGGACGATAGCTGTTTTAAACCCAAGGGTTTTAGCTTCTGTTAATCGATGCTCTAATCGGCTAATAGATCGAACTTCTCCTGCCAATCCAACTTCGCCCAAAAGCACAGTATTTTCTTCAATAGGATTATCCATAGTACTAGAAGCGGTAGAACAAATAATAGAAAGATCTGCTGCGGGATCATTTACTCTAAGTCCACCGACCAAATTAACAAAGACATCTTTTGTCCCCATAGCTAATCCTATCCTTTTTTCTAGAACAGCGATTAGCATTCCCAATCGTTTATAATCGAATCCATTTAGGTTTCGCTGTGGTGTTCCAAAATTGGCATCGGAAACTAA
Source organism: uncultured Fidelibacterota bacterium (assembly GCA_913043235.1). GTDB lineage: Bacteria > Fidelibacterota > Marinisomatia > Marinisomatales > UBA1611 > UBA2134. Next base: position 48,234 of record CAJWLO010000010.1, on the reverse strand, counting down.
TACTTGCACCTCCACTAGAATGGGACGAGTCCCTTCTAAAGATGGATAAACACTGGTGCCAGGTATGTTTATACTTCGTTCTGCTAAAAACATTTCGGAAGGATTTGTTACTTCTTTTAAGCCTTCCGAATCCATATTAAAAATGCCAACTTCGTGGGTGGCGCCAAATCGGTTTTTTGCTGATCTTAAAATGCGATGATCATACCGATCGTCACCATCCATGTACAAAACGGTATCTACCATATGTTCCAACATTTTCGGTCCAGCGATTGTTCCATCCTTTGTCACATGACCCACAATCAAGATTGTGACATTTCTTTGTTTTGAAACTTCTAAAAGACGCTGGCCACAATCACGAATCTGACTAGGAGATCCTGGCAAGGAATCTAAACCAGTATTCATTACTGTCTGGATGGAATCAACAACAACTAGCTCTGGTGATATTCGCTCAATATGGGTAATAATACCTTCAACTTCATTTTCACCGGATAGATGGAGATATTTCGAATTTATTTTGAGCCGACGGGCCCGTAATGCAACTTGTTCTTCACTTTCTTCTGCTGAGATATATAATACTTTACGGTCAATACCAGAGCAAATATGTAGCGCCAATGTTGACTTCCCAACTCCAGGACTCCCCCCTAATAAAATAAGTGCCCCAGAAAGAAATCCACCTCCTAATACTCGGTCTGCTTCCCTTATCCCTGTTGAAATTCGCTCAACAGGTGCACCACTTAATACATCTGGAAGAAATTTTGAATCCCGGATTTCAGTTTTACCTTTACTTTTTTTAGAAGATGCTTTGAATTCAGAAAGGGTTCCCCATTCCTTGCAGGATGGACACTGCCCATTCCATTTGGGGAAATCATCGCCACAGGAAGAACAAAGAAATACGATTTTGGTTTTTAATTTGGCCATGAAGAGCGGAAAAATTGCCTCCCGTGACCACGGGATACAAGGGTGAGTTTTACCAGTCAGGTCCCAATGAAAAATACCATTGGGGTTTTGAATATCCATTAGGGTTTTTATCCCAGGCGGTTTCAATTCGAAGTAAAAAATACCCAAGATTTATTTTAGTACCCAAGCCTGCAGTAGAAACAACCGGAGAAAATTTACCAGAAATATTTGAGCCGTATCGTGTTGGCCAGGAAGAAAATGAAAATTCATCGGCATTATTCCAGGAGGCACCTACATCAATAAATGCATGTCCACGGATATTACCAAAAATAACTTTAAGTGGGAATCCCAGAGCCATATAATTGATGAATGGAAATCTAATTTCAATATTGGCTAAAGCAACATTTGATCCAAAACGTTCGGCAAATCTGGCGCCCCGCAGTGGGAATGCATATTCAGTAAAATATATGTCATGTATAAGGGATGCATTAGAAGTATCCAGGATAACATCCCTGTAATTTCCTAAATCTTTTACCCCATTTGTTTCACCGCCACCGCCTACAAGATAAGGAATACCGCCCATGAAAAACTGCTGTTTATTCGGTCCAAAACTTTTCCCCAGGAATCCTCGAACTGCCAAGGTATAATCCCGACCCATGCGAAAGTATTTCCGGGCATCCAGTTTCAATGTCTGGAATTTTATGCCATTTGTTGAACCATATCCTGGGTTCACAGTGAGGGATGTATTTTGCCGAAATCCATCTATGGGACCTGTATAGCCAAAAACAGAATTGTCATATATCCAGCTGACTGTAGGCAGCACTGCAGAATATTTTGTAGAATAAGTTTCCACATATTGCACTTGATATTCAGTAGATTGAGGTTCCAATATGGAATAATTAATATTGTGCCAAGATAGACCAAAGTCAATTCGATTATAACGGTTGAAAGGATTAGATATAAAACCTTGAAATCCATAATGTCTCAGCCTTGCCAGGGTATTATATCCGTAATAATTAAAGCTATTAATGGTGAAAAAATCAGCATTCTGGAAGGCCATAAAATGGTAGTCCTGTCTATTTTTTAAATAGGCATAATAAAAATAATAATCACTATTCTCCAGAGTCAGAACCATTTCAGTACCAAATGCAATCTGGTGATCCCCAAGAATATCACTGAATGCAAAATAGGTCATACCCTGGGTACCAAACACATTACTTATCTGCAGGTTTCCACTGATTAAATCTAGGGTAAACCTTGTTTTATAAGTCTGAGGAACATGGCGACCGTCTGACCCTGTACTATCTATAGAAATAAGTTCAGCATCTTCGAGCTCGATCGGAGTTGAATTAAGATGTTTATATCCAGAAGCAAAAATCCAATTGGAATATACCCCGCTATCCACTACTTGTTCCTTGGATTTTTTATGTTTTCGCAGATCAGTAATTTGTTCATTATTTGAAGAACTTGTTTTTATAAATTGGGTTGGTTCTATCGATTTTTCAGGCAAAGCTATCGGGTTCACCATACTGTACAGATCCCATCCAACACCTGCATAGCCCGCAAAAACAACTCTGTCATCATTCTTGGAAATTGTAGGCTGCTGCAGTCCTGTAAGTACATTTGTCACAGCATATGGTTGGGCAGCACTAGCAATAATGTCCTCCCTTAAATCAACCTGGTCCTTTAGCGGTATATGGTAAAGATTCCAGACACCATTATAATCTGCTGTATAAAGAAGACTATTTTTTGTATTGGCCCATACAGGGTGTGATTCATTATAGTCCGTATCTGTCACTCGTGATATGGAGCCGGATTCTTTATCAATAATATAAATATCCGTCTGACTGTAATCATGATCACTCATTTCACCTGCCAATATTCCAGACAATTGATCTCCACGATCTGAAACAAAAGCAATCTGTGTGCCTTCCGGATTCCAACAGGGGTAGGAATCAGAAAATTTATCTGCCGTTAATTGATAATACTCTTTATTGGTAAGATTATAAATATATATATCGCTGGCATCACCTTTGTTGCCTACAAAAGCAAGTTCATCTCCCTTCGGGCTCCAAGCTGCTGAAAATACTCCATCCAGATCGATTTCTATCTTTTTTGACTTCTTAGTATCTACATCAATGATATGCAACGCATCTCCCTTGCCTGCCTTGGCTGCAAAAACAATTGATTTATTATCCGAAGACCAAGAAATACCGGGCTGCAACCACTTTAATTCTTCAAAATTTACCGATCGGCTTCCTTTCACTAGGCTTTTGATCTTTTTACCAGTCATAGCATTAAATAAAACAATATCAAAATAACCAGATTGATCTGAAAGGGCTGCCACCATACTGCCATCTGGGGATAATGCAGGGCTGATATGGTAAAAATTCCTTGATTTTTTATGATCGGTCAACTTTTCTGCAATATCTTCCAAGGGATCTCTATCAGCAATATCGGGCCAATACTCCTTTTTAAGGTATTTATGCCACTGAGTGGTCAGGTCGTCATATTTCATCCCCAGTGCCTGTTCATAACCGCGTTCGGCATTCTGGGTACGTTTCATAGAACGAAACACATCCCCAATTTTTTCCCTCCCATATTTACCGGAAATAAAACGCCACAAGGATTGTCCACCCTTGTACGCCATGAAATAATTTAATTCTTTCACAGAAGGCATCCTTTCATGCACAGCAATATCCCGTAAAACCATGTCTGCCTTGGTATCCCAGTTGGAACTTAAAAACTCTGCTAAACCTTCATTAGCCCAGAGAGGAACACGAATTTTTGTTCGACTTGTAACCATATGCTGCATACTGCCACCATAAACCATATCATTAATCATAGCGTGGACCAATTCATGGTGAATCACATGTCGAAACTGCTCATAATTTCCCTCAAATGGGAAAATAACACGGTTCTTGAATAATTCTGTTACGCCCCCAATCCCTTCACTCATATAAGTTGAAACAACATTAGTCTGCTGAAACTCATTATGGGAATTATATACCATGATGGAAACCCGGCGCTTCAAATCCCATCGTAAGTGAACGGAAATTTGTTCATATGCCTCTTCGGCAATATCTGCTGTAAATTCAGCTAGATCTTGTTCCCCACCATAAAAATAGATATCAAAATGAGGCGACTGAATAAATGACCAGTCAAAATCCCGGTACTGGATTTTATTCTGACCAAAGGACTGACCTATTAGCACAGTCAATAAAAATAAAGAAATAGATATAATTCTTCTCATCATTATCTGAATCTACATCTCCATTAGACTGAAGTTCCACAATATTTGTCAAAATTTGGTATTCGCCTTAACCATGCTGATTTTTAATATACTAACTTTCGGTCTGGGCTTGCTCGGACAAAGAGGCTCAAGTAAGTTCTGATAGTTATGAAAACGCCCCTCTATTTTATTTCCGATATACACCTCATGCTTGACCATTCCACTGATGAACAACATCGTCGGGAGAGTTTGTTCCGGTTAATGGACCAAGTTAAGAGTACTGGTGGTAGCTTATTTTTTGTTGGTGACCTTTTTGATTTTTATTTTGAATATCCTGACTTGATTCCAAAAGCATTCGCAGATTTTTATACCAAGGTTCTGGAATTAAAAAAAAGTGGTATTGCTTTTCACTTTATTTTGGGAAATCATGATTATTGGGTACAGGATTACATGATGAAAGATATTATGGACGAAGTGTATTTTGGGGATATGGAATTTTCCATTAATGGAAGAAACTTCTTTATCACTCATGGTGATGGGCTCTTGAGTTGGGATCATGGCTACCGGATATTAAAGAAAATAATTCGTAGTCGTTTCTTTATCTGGATGCTTCGATGGATACATCCCACTATTACCTATAGGCTTGCTAGATGGATCTCGAGCAAAGGACGCCATTCTAATCATCCGCAAAAAATCAGACATGATGTGCGCGAAGAAATAAAATTGGTAGCAGAAAAACATATAGATAATGGCTTTGATTACATGATCTGCGGGCATTATCATTTGGGTGAAATGATTGATCTAAATAATGGGAAACTGGTAATTATGGGCGACTGGTTTCACAATCCAACTTATGCTTATTTTAATGGTAAGGAATTAACTATGCATCCCTGGGAGCACAATGCGTAATCAATTGTTAACCATTTTGGCAGTTTTATTCTTACTCCAGGGTTGTTCTTTTGTAAAAGGGCTATTTGGTAAAAAGGGAATCATGGATCCTGACGATCCCAATTTTCTTAATAATATCCAAAAATTGAAAAATTCATATAAGGACGGGAACGTCCAAGCCTTGAATGAATTGGTTAGTATGTATCAGGATGAAAACCAGCATGCGAAAGCGCGCGTTATAGCCGGAAAAGCACTGGCACAGTCTCAACACCCCACTGCTCTGAGAGCCATTTCCAAAATGGTAGAAACCACCACTGCTGTGGATTACACCTTATTGCATGAATCCATTGAAATGCTTGGTATGTTTGAGGAAAATCCGAAAGCTGCCATTGCAATGGTAAAGGCAATGCATAAACTGGAAGATCGAACCAATGAAATTCACTTGGTCTTGGCAAAAAACCTGAATAAGGTTAGAACTAAAGATCAGGTACTTGCCCTGCTCGATCTTTATGAAGTAGCTAAGGCCAATTTATCCAAAACTGAAAAACTTCTGGCACAAACTCTAGGCGCTTTGGGGAATGATCAGGTTATTCCTGTCCTCACCAATATTGCCAGAGACCCCAGAGCAAATATAAGTGTTCGGAATATGGCAGTAGAAATTCTTGGTAAAAAGAACCCTGATGATGTTGCCATTGCTTTCGCGGAACTACTAGGGGATCCCAATACTAATATGGAAGTACGTGAATTTGCCTTGAACACAATGAAAGGTGTCAAAGAGGAAAATCTGGTCTTGGCTCTTCTTAATACATACAATATGGGTAAATCCCAGTATTACAGTCTACTTAACACCATGTTGGCAGCTCTTGGTGAATTTGATGATCCCGAAGTAAAAAAAGCTGTTTTGGAAATTGCCAGTTCCAACGATTATCCGGTTGATATCCGAAAGAAAGCCATCGATAATTTAGGATCTTTCAAGGATCCATCTGTGATTGAAAAATTAATACCAATCTTAGAAAATAAAGATAATTACATCTATTATGACAACGTTCTTGATATGATTTATGTTCTGGGAAAAGAGCAAACCTATGCTGAAACAGTACGTCGAATGGCCTATAAAGCTCATTTTGATAAAAGGGAGCATGAATAAAACTTTCAGAATTCTGCCATTGTTTTTATTGTTTGCAATTCTATTTGCAAAGGACAAATTTAGTATTTCAGGTAGCGTTATCACTTTAGAAGGCGAAGGTGTTAAAAAAGCACCTATTCTCCTTCTGGATTCCAAGGGCAATAAAGTAAAAAGTAGTAAATCCAAGAAAGATGGAACTTTTGAATTAAAAAAGATAGTTCCGGGAACATACACTATGGAGACGAAAGATAAAAAGTTGGGATCGGGTGCTATTGCTGTCACCATAGTGGATACAGATCTGGAAGTTAATATTACGATTCCTTCTGAGCTTCAGCCCTTAAATAGTCTTGAACCAAATACAACCCTTCAGAAAGAAGAACCTCCGAAAGGAAAATTCGAGGTTTCTGGTAAGATTGTAGATCAAAACAATAACGGAATTAAAAAAGCAAATGTTATTTTACTGGATGAGAATGGTGAAAAATTTGCCGATGGGAAAACAAAAAAAAGTGGTGAATTCAAACTGAAAAAGATTGTGTCTGGGAAATATGTTCTTCAAGCGGAGCATAAAAAACTGGGTTCTGGATTTGCCCGAGTTACTATTTGGGGCGACAATGTTAAAATTAAGGTTTCTATCCCTTCTGAACTTCCACCGGAACCTGAAGTAGAAATAAGAGCAGAAAAATCGGACACGAGTAATATTATCACTGAACCTATAAAGGCATCATTGGATTCATTACCACAACAGCGAAATCCAAAACCAAAATCAAAACTAGAATTTGGTGAATTATTTTTTGAATATGAATCAAATCTGAAAGCACTGCAGTCGGAAATTGACTCCCTAAAGACGGTAGTACAGGCATATGATCACAAACAGAAAATGCCTGATATAAGCCGTGAAATCTTGGAGATGATAAATGTCCCGAATTTTCATCATCGAATAGAGCTACAAAATGGTACAGTTGTTCTAGGAAATATCGAAGAAGAAACAGATTCCAGCTTAACTCTTTCTACCCAAATTGGGCGGCTGGTTCTGAAAAAAGAAATGGTCATTCGCATGGATGAATATGAGCTTCCGGCACCAAAAGTCGAATTTCTTGGCGATCCTTTCATTGACTATTATCCGGATCGGCAAATAATATCTGGACGAATAAAAAATATTGGTAAAAAACGAGCAGATTTTGTTCGTGTAATTGGCAGCCTGTGGGACCAGACTACATCTTTGGCAGGAACAGATTCTATTTTTGTTAAAGGAACTCGAATCGCTTATGATTCAGATGTAATTGCTGACACTGCCCTGGAGCCAGAACAGATAACAACCTATACCCTTATTATACCCATCATTAAAGGCATGAAACCCCAATACCACACTATGAATATCCATTGGGAAGAAACTCAGTGATTCACAATAATTTAATACGCCTTTTGTTTTTCACCATTTTTTGCAGCTGGCATGTAATATATCCACCCAATCTGAAAGCGCATAATAAATACAATCGTGCTATTGAATTCCCTAATATACCTGGATATCTGACTCTGGTATGTGACCTACATATGCATACCATTTTTTCGGATGGCAGTGTGGCCCCTAATATCCGCGTTACCGAGGCCGAAAAAGATCATGTTGATGTAATCGCTACCACCGAGCACTTGGAATACCAATCCTGGCAAAAGGATATTCCTCATCCAGATCGTAATCGTTCTTTCCAAATCGCTACCCAATATGCAAAAAATACGGAAGTAATGGTTATCAATGGGTCCGAGATCACCCGTTCTATGCCACCAGGCCACGCCAACGCTATTTTTGTTAAGGATGCTAATAAACTCTTGATTGATGATCCAATAGAAGTATTCAAAGAAGCCCGACGACAAGATGCATTTATTTTCTGGAATCACCCTCACTGGATCAGCCAATCTCCTGATGCTAAAATTCCCCTAGATACCATCCACATTAATCTTATCGAACAAGGTCTTTTGGAAGGTATTGAGGTGGTTAACGATACCACTTATTCAGATGAAGGGCTGCAACTGGCACTGGATTATAATCTTACCATCTTGGGCACTTCTGATATTCATGGTATCGTAGATTGGCAGTATAAGATACCCTTTGGAGGGCATCGGCCGGTGACGCTTGTTTTTGCTACAGAAAAAACCCCATCATCACTAAAGCGTGCCTTAAGAAAAGGACGAACCGTAATCTGGTATAAAGAAAATCTCATCGGCAAACATGAAAATCTAGTTCCTTTGATCAACGCTTGCCTGAATAGTAAGGATGCGTTTTATATTAATAATTCTACTGTTGTGAATGTCAAATTGGAAAATAACTCAGATGCTTCTTATTCCTTGCGAAATATCAGTCGTTATAATTTCTATTCAGATGTTGATGTATTTACTATCAATCCTCACGGGGAAAAAATATTGGACATAAAAACGGGGGAGAAAAAACGGAAATTTTCCATGCAGTTCGAGGTTTTAAATGCCCTTACTGCCCCCGCTACTCACCCAGTAATTACCATCCTGATGAAACCAAAATTTTAATATTTAATAGACTCTTATAATTGTCACTATAACAATCTAATATTTATTGTTTTTAGCAGGAACTGGGTCATACCCATGGGTTCCCCAGGGATTACAGCGTGTGATCCGCTTTATAGATAGCCATCCTCCTTTAATCACACCCCATTCTTTTATGGCTTCAATCGTATACTGTGAACAGCTCGGTATGTGACGACATTTGGGACCCAGAAATGGAGATAGGATTATTTGATACAATCTTATAATAAAAATAATAAAAGACTGGATGAACCTTTGAAGCATTATTTTAATATCATTTTTAATTAGGAAAATACTGATTCTATTAATTAGTATTCGTCGCTAAAAAATTGATTATTCTGCGTTTGACGAAAAATACTCATATTTTTTTAACATTTCTTGTTTTCATGGGTCAAACAAAAAATAAATGATTAATAATAAACAATCTGAGGTAGGTTTTTAATGTCCCATCGATTTCTAATACTTTTTTTATTAACCAGTATTTCTTTCGGGCAATGGCCCGGGGCTGGGGCTAAAATGCCTCCTATCGGCATTGTTCGTGGTTCCGTGACAGATTCCACTTCAGGTGAGTCTCTTGAATACGCTTCTATCTCTCTGGTAAATATGCGCTCTAATGAAATAGTGACTGGAGCTCTATCTGATAAAACAGGCAGGTTTAATATCAGTGAAATACCTTTAGGACGATATCGGGCGATAGTGGAATTCATAGGCTACGCAACAAAAGAAATATCTCCAATTAATATTTTTCCTGGTGAAAGGGGTGGTATTGAGCAAAATCTGGGGAATATTCCACTTCAGGTTTCATCGGTCAACTTGGCTGAAGTGGAAGTTCTGGGCGAGAGCCAGTTTATTCAAACTATTGATAAACAAATTTTCACCGTAGGTAAAAACCTGGCCGCTTCCGGTGGATCAGGTGAGGATGTTCTAAATCAGGTTCCTACTGTAGACGTGGATATTGATGGAAACATTACTCTACGCGGTGATGCGAATGTAACGGTTCTAATAGATGGTAAAAAAGTCGGATTTGACCGCCGATCTATGGTAGATAACCTGCAAGCATCTATGATTAAAAAGGTAGAAGTCATTACCAATCCATCAGCAAAGTATGATCCGGACGGTGTAGGCGGGATTATCAATATAATTCTTCAGCGAGGTGCATTCGAGGGATTGAATGGCAACACATCGCTCTCTGCCGGTGAATACAACAAAAACAATATTAGCGGTAATCTAAATTATCGTACGGATTCGTGGAATGTTTTCAGCAACGCCAGTTACCGAATGGGAGAACGCTATGGATCTGGCCTGAGAGAATTTGATTATTTATATTTTCAGCCAAATGACAGTGTCAGGTATCTCTACCAGGATACAAAAAGAATCAGAAATTCTGATAATATTTCATTCCGTTTTGGCGGTGATCTTTATCCTACCACTACCAGTACCATTAGTTATACATCTACTTTCAATACTAGGGATCAAAACAGCCGAGAAATTATTGAGACAACGAGACCTGTCCTCAGCAAATTAGATATCCAAGAATATGGAGATGAAAATGAATGGGACCATTCTTTATCCTACGAAAACAAGTTTGATTCAAAAGATAGAAAGCTAAACGCAAATATTAGCTATGGCTATGGAACAGAAGATGAGACTGAAGAAAACTTGGATAAAGAAACGAATGGTAATAATACCACCCAAAAAGATCAGCAGAGCCATAAAAATACAATTGCATCTTTTGACTATGAAGATAATTTTGGTCAAAGTTTAGTCTTGGAAGCTGGGTTTAAAACCACACTCAAAGCATTGGATGATGATTTATTTTTTCAAAATGGTACCTATGATTATTATTATGATGAAGATATTTATGCCCTATACGGAACTCTGGGCTATAAGCTCAGTGACCGTTTCAGTTTAAAAGGCGGTCTTAGGTTTGAACATGTTGAGACAATCGCAAGAGTGACCGGAGACACGACGGCTTCTACTAGTATTACACATTTTGTTATTAATCAGGCTGTTAAATCAGGTGAATTCAATAATCCCTATAGTCATATTTATCCAAGTATGTTCTTGAACTATAAGTTTAATGAAAAAGCGCAAATACAATTTGGTTATTCCAAACGCGTTAACAGACCTCGAACCAGATCATTAAATCCATTTCCTAATGATATGCTGGATACAACAAGAATACGCAATGGAAACCCTTTTGTAAAACCCGAATACAGTGATGTAATGGAGATTAATTTTTCCAGAAATTCTAGAAAATTCAATTTTAATAGCGGACTCACTTACAAACATACGACTGATGCGATTGCCTGGTGGGATCGGGATGAGATAATCTACAACAATGAATCCTATGAATTGTTGACAACTGGAAATGCCGAGAGTGCCAAAAATCTTGGTGGGAGCATCATTATCAACTATCGCCCTATGCCTTTGGCTAGTCTCATGCTTACAACCTGGTGGTGGAGTTCTAAAACTACTGGGGGGCAGTATGAAGATGATATGACCGGTTCATCCCGGGGAATGTTTAACCGTGGTCAGCTCACCTTAAATATCCCTACAGTGGCTCGTGTAGAATTATCAGTTGGTGGTCGAGGCACAATGAAAATTACATCTGGGACGATTCCTGCTAATTATGGAGCAGATATAGGTATCGAAAAATCATTTATGGATAATCGTTTATCTGTAACACTAAAAGTGAATGACCTTTTTAACAATCGAAAATTTATTATTGATACTGTCCAGGATTACACTGACTACACCCAAAAAATGTACGCACAGCGGAAACGCGGTCGACGCACCACATCTATCAATCTGAAATATAATTTTGGGGAACAACAAAAAAAGAAATGGGATCGTAGAAACTTTGGTGGCCGTGGCGGTGGTGGCGGCGGCGGCGGCGGAATGGATATGGATTATTGATCCATAACTTTTTCAAGTCTGTAATTGGCAAAAGCTAAAATAACAGCAGTAATATGCGGAATATTGGGTAAACAAAAATTCAAAGCAACTTCCCCAAAAAACCATAATATATCTACTTTCATAAAACGACAGAATTAAATAAAAACTGTCCTCTGAAATTTTAATCGCTGAATTTTGACCCAGGTGGATGCCGATATTCCTGAAAAGGTATCATGAGCAGATTCTTTATACTTGAATGTTCTTCTGGACTCATATGGGTATCTACACCATAAACAATATCATCCATTTTTTCCATACAGGCAACAGTTCTGAATAGATGATCCCAAATAGAAAAAATGTTTCCGTAATTACTATCTGTATAGGGCTGGACGTAATGGTGATGAATCTTATGGAAGTGAGGTGTGACAAAAACCCATGCCAAAGGTTTTTCTATCCAACCAGGTATCTGAATATTAGCATGGGTCAAAGCTGCAAAAAATGCTGAAATGGTCTGATATAGCATTACCAATCCTAACGAAGCACCTGTTATAAGCACTGCTATGGATGTAAATACAAGACGAAAGATATTTTCACCTGGGTGATGCCGCAATCCACTGGTCACATCCACACTCGGATCGGTATGATGAATGATATGAAACTTCCACATCCACTTTACTCTATGCTCAATCCAGTGAATCAGCCAAGCACCTATCAGATCAAGGAGAACCAAACCAATAATCACATAACTCCAGATCGGTAAATTTCCAACTAGATATAAGATTCCAATTTTATTTTCTAAATTAAAATCTACCGCTGATATAATTAGTATTGCCCCAAATAGATTAATAACCAAAGTTATAAGTGTAAAAGAAAGATTTATCCCCGCATGGCGGAGTTTATTATAATCCATTTTAAATAATGGAACGATGGCTTCCAAGGATAAAAACAGTGCTAATCCACTAACTAGAAAAATCGATCGCGTCGTTGATTCGATTGAATCGAAAAAGGTCAGGACTGACTGCATGGGATTTAATTGACCATAGTAACCATAATAGCATTTTGGGCATGCAATCGGTTTTCCGCTTCATCAAATACAATAGAGTAGGATGCTTCCATAACACCATCAGTTACTTCACGGCCTCGTTCAGCTGGTAGACAATGCATAAACATTGTATCCTTGCCCGTACTTTCCATCAATGTTTCATTCACCTGATAATCTGCAAAAATCTTTTTCCGTTTTTCCACTTCTTCCTTTTGTCCCATGGATGCCCACACATCGGTATATATCACATCTGCTCCATCAACAGCAGATTTTGGATTACGGGATAGTTCAAAGGTTGATAACTTGGATTCTTTCACCTTTTTAACTGTCTTTTCATCCGGCTCAAACCCTGACGGACCACAACAAACAAAATGCATTGGAAATATACTGGCCAGTTGCAGCCAGGAATGCACAATATTATTGCCATCTCCCATATAAGTGATTTTTAAATCATCCAGATTGCCACGATGTTCCCAGACTGTAAGAATATCCGCCATGATCTGGCAGGGGTGGTTATAGTCTGTAAGGCCATTTATAACTGGAATACTGGCGTGCTCGGCAAGTTCTAGAATATGGTGATGATCAAAAAGGCGAGCCATTATCAGGTCATTATAGCGGCTAAAAAGCCGTGAAATATCTTTGATAGCTTCGCGCTTTCCTATGCCGATATCATTAGGCCCCAAAAAGAGCGCGTGACCTCCCATCCAAGTGAAACCGGTTTCAAAAGAAACCCTGGTTCTGGCTGATGGTTTGGCAAAAATCATGGCTAAGGATTGATCCTTAAATGGTTTGTATTCTTCCCGATTGTTGAACTTTGTTTTAATCTCTTTTGCCAGATGAAGAATATCCCAAAGTTCATCTTTTGAATAATCAGCGATATGTAAAAAGTGACGGAGCATTTCCCTATTATAAAATATACCGGCTCAGATCTTGATCCTCTACAATATTCTTCAGGGAGTTTTTTACAGACTTAGCTGTTATATTAATTTTTTTATCGCCTCTTTTTGGGTGTTCAAATAATGGTGTTTCCAACAGTGTGGTTACAATTGTATGCAAACGCCGAGCACCAATATTTTCCATTTTTGAATTTACTTCTGACGCTAACTCTGCAATAGCCTTGATCGCGGCATCATTAAATGTAAGATCTACTCCCTCAGCTGCAAGCAAGGCAGAATACTGTTTGATCAACGCAGATCTGGGGTGCGTCAATATTTTGACAAAATCAGAAGTCGTCAATTTATCCATCTCTACCCTAATGGGGAAACGTCCCTGTAGTTCCGGTATCATGTCCGCTGGTGTACTTACATGAAAAGCTCCAGCTGCTATAAATAAAACATGGTCTGTAGCTACCACCCCATATTTTGTATTAACATTCCCTCCTTCCACAATTGGCAGAAGGTCGCGCTGAACACCTTCCCGGCTCACATCTGGCCCTATACCTCTATCGCCACCTACAACTTTATCGATCTCATCTAAAAAAACAATGCCATTATTTTCGACTCTGTCTTTTGCCAATCGAATGACCTCTTCATGATCGATAAGTTTCTGCGCTTCATCTTCAATTAATACTTCTCGTGCCTCATCAACAGTCATTTTCCTAGACTTTTTATTCTTAGGCATTGCTCCCGAAACCATATCTTTGATATTCATACCGATATCTTCCATTCCCATGGGGCCGAATACCTGCATTCCAATTGCAGGCTGATCTGTAATTTCAATCTCAATTATTTTATCTTCAAAATGTCCGTCAGCCAGTTTTTTTCGCAAGCGTGCCCGCGTCCGTGCGTGCCGCTCTTTTATTTCCTTGGACTGTTTGGGATCATTCTTGTGATCATCTGGAAACAAAATATCCAGAATATGTTCATTAGCCAAGTGCAAAGCTAGGTCAACAACTTCTGCTTCCTTTTCTCGCTCAACCATGGTCACACCTGTATCCATAAGATCCCTAATGATGGATTCCACATCCCTACCAACATAACCAACTTCTGTAAATTTGCTTGCTTCTACTTTAATGAAAGGCGCGTTAGCCAAGGCAGCTAGGCGGCGGGCAATCTCAGTTTTGCCTACACCTGTTGATCCAATCATTATAATATTGTTAGGCATTATTTCATTACGCATGTTGCCTTGTACCTGTTGGCGGCGCCAGCGGTTGCGCATGGCGATAGCCACGGCCTTTTTGGCATTATTTTGACCTACAATATAGCGGTCCAGTTCTTTCACGATCTGTTTTGGGGTCAATTCATTCATGTAATTTCCAAAACGGTGATGGTATCATTGGTATAAATACAAAGATCTGCCGCAATTTTCAATGATTTTTCTGCAGTTTGTTTGGCGCTGTATTTTCTGGTCTGAAGAAATGCAGTTGCCGCTGCCTGGGCAAAACCGCCACCAGAACCAATAGCCACTACGGAACCATCTGGTTCAATGACATTTCCATCCCCAGATATAATAAAACTGTAATGTTTGTCCATCACAACAAGCATAGCTTCCAGCTGACGTAGTATTTTATCCGTACGCCATTCCTTGGCTAATTCCACCACAGCTCGTTTCAGGTCACCATCATATTGTTCCAGTTTTTGTTCAAATTTCTCAAACAAAGTCAATGCATCTGCTGCTGCACCAGCAAATCCACCCAGTACACCGCCTTTATCTGTATCAAATTCACGAACTTTTACAGCTTTCTGTTTGAAAGCCATATCACCAAATGTGACTTGTCCGTCACCGGCCATAGCTACTTTTCTTTTGTTACGAACTCCAATAATGGTGGTTGATTTAATTTCTGTTTTCATTATTTAATGATCTTATGAAGATATATAAAATCCTCAATACTTTTTTCCTAAACTACTGTGTTAATTCCTTGAATAATTTCGAATCACTGGGAAGGACTAATGTGGTCTTTTTATCGATAACTTTTTCGTAAGTCTCCAATGTACGTAAAAATTCATAGAATTTGGTGTCCTTTGAAAATGAATTAGCATAGATTTCTAATGCCTTGGCTTCACCTGCACCACGTATTTCTTGAGAAGTTTTATACGCATCTGCCAAGATCACTGTTTTATCTCTTTCCGTTTTAGCCCTGATTTTCTGAGCTTCTTCCTCGCCTTCTGATCTGAACATATTCGCTTTGCGATTTCGTTCCGCTTCCATACGGGCATAGATAGAAGCCTCATTTTCTGATGGTAGATCAACCCGGCGGATACGGACATCTACAACCTCAATTCCATATTTTTCTGATTCTTCATTGCTAGCAGCAGTTACCTTATCCATAATCAAATCTCGGGCCTCTGTGATAATCTCCACCATATCGTGAGTACCTAATTCCTGACGGAGTTCTGAATAAACGATATCATCAAGACGTGTTTTTGCTGTAGGAATTGCCTGAACAGTTTGCAGGAATAATAAAGGATCCACAATTTTCCAACGTACATAATTATCCATGATCAAAGTTTTTTTGTCCATACTCAACACTTCTTCTGGAGGAACATCGTATTCTAAGAGTCGTTTATCAAATGTTACTGCGACCTGTAATGGTGCAGGTAATTTAAAATTCAATCCTGGTTTGGTTATGGTTTTCACAGGTTTACCAAATGCTAGGACAACAACTTGTTCGGTCTCATCCACTATAAATACTGTAGTGAAAAAAACCAGGCCAACAAGGACTACAAGAATTGCAAATAATTTTTTCATTATTTTCCTCCTTCTTTGCTGGTTGTGAGATTTAACAGGTTAAGCATATTTCCGCTATCTTTATCAGGGACAATTATTTTTTCAATATCTGGGAGCACTCGTTCCATTGTTTCTAGATAAAGCCGTTTTTTGGTGATATCCTTCGCCTTTCTATATTCTTTAAGCACTGCATTAAAATTAGCTACATCTCCTTCAGCGCGTTTGATTCGCGATTCCTTAAATCCCTCAGCATCGCGAATCATGGCTTCAGCTTCCCCACGGGCCTTAGGAATTACATCATTCCGATAACCTTCGGCCTGATTGACGAGACGGTTTTTATCTTCTTTGGCTGAAGCAACATCCTTAAATGCCGATATAACTTGCTTTGGAGGGGAAACATCTTGCAATTGCGCAGCAACAACCTGAATTCCAGATTGATATTTGTCCAAGATAGTTTGGATTTGTTTCTTTGCTTCTTCCTGTATTCGGAATTTTCCAGTAGTGAGTGTTTCATCGATGTTATTCATACCTACTATGGTTCTTAGACTGGCCTCTGCTGCTTCCCTGACAGTGAGTTCCGGTTCAACTATCCTAAATAAATATTTCTCAGGTTCCTTAATTCTATATTGCACAATCAACTCTGCATCCACAATATTTTCATCTCCTGTAAGCATTAAACTTTCTTTTTCAACTGTACGGTATTGTCCATTTCTAAGTGTTCTGAATCCAATTTCAATACGTTTTACTTCGGTTACTTTTGGCGTATTAACCATTTGGATCGGATACGGATAATGCCAGTTTAATCCCGGTTGGGTTTGATGTGTATAAGCACCAAACGTACGAATGACACCTACTTCATCTGGTCCCACCATATATACACCGGTAATAACCCAAAATGCAAACGCAAGCCCCAACAATGGCAGGACGCCTAGGGTGATATTCGGAATCGTTACTTCATTATCTCCTATAATAATTCGCTTAGCCATAATTACTCCTTTTCATAATTAAATTTCTTTCCTGAGTCTCGCTACAGGGAATCCTAGTTGATCTCGGTATTTTGCTACAGTTCTGCGAGCCAGTCCATATCCTTCATCTCTCAATTTTCCTACCAAGGCATCATCGCTTAGTGGTTGATGTTTATCTTCTGTGTTAATGATTTTTTTAAGAGCCTGTTTTATTACAAATGTTCCCAATATCTGTCCGTCATTAAGTTCAATACCATCAGTAAAAAAATATTTCAACTCAAAAATACCGTATGGTGTATCCACAAATTTTCCCCGTGTGGATCGGCTGATAGTTGAAATATCCATATGAATCTGATCAGCCACATCCTGCAACTTTAAAGGTCTCAAAAAGTTCATTTCACCGCTGAACCACTCCGGTTGGAAACCAATGATCGAATGCATCACATTTACCATGGTGACCCTTCGCTGTTTGACTGCTTCAATGAACCAATGTGCTGAATCCAGCTTTTCTTTAATAAACTTCTTGGCCTTGAGATTATAATGCTCATTTTGGATGGATTGTTCATATTCCCTGTTTATCCTGAGTTCCGGCAAGCCGGCATCATTGGTAGTAATCACCCAGTTATTGCCTTCATCCTTTACAATTACATCTGGGATAACAGTTTGAAATTTATCGGTGTAGCCTTCACCCGGGCGCGGATTTAAATGGGTAATATGTGCAACAGCTTCGTGAAGTATATCTTCATCACATTTTAATTTTGATTGAATTTTGTCATAGCGTTTATGCATAAAATCATCAAAATATTTATTAACAATTTTATAAGCCATTGATCCGACTTCATCCTCGAGTTGAATCATCAGGCATTCCTCTAGATTTCGCGATGCAAAACCTTTTGGTTTCAAGCGTTGTACCACATGCAGGATGGGCTCAAGATCCTCTTCATCCATTTCAAGGCGGTCAGCAATTAATATTAATTCCGTATCTAAGTATCCTCTTTCATTCGTGTTCCATAATATTTCTTCGGCAATTTCTTGTTCTATATCATCTAAATCTGTATCCCGAAGCTGTTCAATCACATCTTCTAGCAACGTATGTCTATCAGGTAAAGGCATTTCCTTTTTTTCCTGCTGAAAATAATATGTGGTTTCATCACTGTACATGTCCTCTGGAGATACGTCAATTTCATTAATAGGTGTTTCCACTTTTTCATCTTCTGTGTGAGTGTCAGTTTCTATCTGTTCCAATACAGGATTTTGTTCCAATTCTTTCAGAATAGTTTGTTCAAGATTGACCGTATTCAATTGCAACAACCGGGCTTGCAAAAGCTGTCTAGGTGCAAGCTTTTGTTTCTGAATTTGTAATTGTTTTAATGTAGTAGCCACTAGTCCAGTTTAAATTTTTCTCCAAGGTACAATCGTCGTGCTTCCTCATCATTTGCTAAAAATTCTGAAGTTCCAGACTTAAGGATTTGTCCATCGAATAATAGATATGATCGATCAGTAATAGACAAAGTTTCTCTTACGTTATGATCCGTGATCAATACTCCGATTTCTTTTTCTTTGAGGGAATGAACAATCCCTTGAATTTCCTCCACAGCAATTGGATCTACACCTGCAAAAGGCTCATCCAATAAAATAAAATCAGGATCCATACAAAGACTTCGGGCAATTTCCACCCGTCGCCGTTCCCCGCCAGATAAAGTATTGCCTATATTTTGTTTTAAATGTGAAATAGACAGATCATCCAGTAATAGATTCAATTTTTTCTCCTGCTCTATTTTAGAAAGTTCTTTGCGCATTTCTAAGACTAGTTTAAGATTATTGCCAACAGATAACTTCCCAAAAATTGATGGTTCCTGAGCTAAGTATCCTATACCTTTTCGTGCCCGCTTATACATTGCATCGTTTGTGATTTCTATATTATCCAGAAACACCTGGCCGCTAGTAGGTTTTAACATCCCTGTAATCATATAAAATGATGTAGTTTTTCCAGCACCATTTGGTCCTAAAAGACCCACGATCTCACCCCGTTCAACGGATACATCTACATCCCTGACTACCATTCGTTTTCCATATTTTTTATGCAATCCTCTTGCACTGAGTGAATGGTGGTGATTTCTCAAAGCTCATTCCTGTTGGTAACCCCAGAAGGTTTCAAGATCTTCCAATTCTTAAGATCGGAATCCGATTCAAAACCAATCCCATAGAGGGTGTCTTTTTGTTCGGTTGTGAGCATAATCGGATTATCTGTAGTCATTTTCTCCTCTTTAGAATTCCAAATCAAGGTATCCGTATATAAAGAAATACCACTGTCAGATAAAGCAATAACATTACCCATAGCCTTCATATCGTTTGAACTCTGATTAACTTCCGCCCTCAAGGAAGTCAGCTGAGATGTGTGTATCTCTCTATCATCAAAAAAATCCGCCGTAACGTTGCTGTCCAATAATACAAATTCCAGCTCGTTATACTTTTCCAGATGCCCTGATTTTATCTTGGCTCGCATTACCCCTTCATCTGTTAAGATTATCGTAACACCCCAGCTTTCCTGGTCCGGACCATTAACTCTAGAACCTTGAAAATTTTCTTCCTGCCGCTCACATCCCAGAAAAAATAAATATAAAAAAGGAATTATATATTTCATTTTTTAACCGGATAAAACCTGTTCCCGAAGTATCTGGTAAACTTCCTTGGTTCTTCCCTGCTGGTTAATAATCCATTCCACTGCTTCTCTAAATGCTCCATGGCCGCCGGTTGATTCTGTTATGAAAGCTGCTATGGCCTTCACTTTTGAATCTGCATTTTGAACAGCTATGGGAAACCCCACCTTTTCCATGACCGGTATATCAATAAGATCATCACCAATATAAGCGATTTCCTTATCTGACAGATTATACTTTGTTTTCATATCTTCATAGGCAGGGAGTTTATTCAAACCACCATTATAAACATCAACTATATTTAATTCCCTGGCGCGGTGTTCAGTTGCCGCTGAATATCGTCCTGAAATAAGTGCAATATGTAATTTAGCAGCACGAGCCATGGCTACACCCACACCATCTAAGATACTGAATCGTTTGAACTCTAGGTTGTCTGTACCCTTATAAAAGGTACCATCAGTCCAGACACCATCTACATCAGAAATAAGCATTTTAATTTTACTGGGGTCAATAGTCATTGAATCAAATCATAAATCATTTTGCATTGTTCCAAAAGCAATTTTAGCTGTCTTAAAGGCCATTGGGTTGCAGCATCAGATTTTGCTTTGTCCACATTATCGTGTATTTCCATAAAGAGCCCATCGCAGCCGGCCGCAACGGCTGCTTTTGCCAATGTTGGGATCATTTCCCTCATACCTGAGCTTAATGAACCTCCACCGCCAGGAAGCTGCACACTGTGAGTGGCATCAAAGATTACTGGATATCCAAATTTCTGCATTATGGGGATGGAGCGCATATCAGCTACGAGATTATTATAACCAAATTGGGATCCTCGATCTGTGATGAGTATATCCTCACAACCAGAATTAGTTAATTTTTCTACCACAAATTTCATATCCCACGGTGCCAAAAATTGCCCTTTTTTTACATTGACCACTTTTCCTGTTTCTGCTGCAGCAATCAGAAGTTCCGTCTGACGGCATAAAAATGCTGGTATTTGCAAAATATCTACCACTTCTGCAACTATAGATGCCTGGGAAGCATCATGAATATCAGTTAGGATGGGTAATTCTGTCTCCTTTTTTACACTGTCAAGGATGGCTAATCCTTCATCCAAGCCTGGTCCGCGGTTAGAATTGATTGAAGTGCGGTTGGCTTTATCAAACGAGCTTTTATAAACAATGGGGATACCAATCTTTTCTGTTATTTGTTTGATAGCATTGGCCATTTTCAGTGCATGATCACGACTTTCGATAACGCAGGGACCAGCAATAAGGCTCAGTTGTGTCTTGCCAAATACAACATGGCCGATATTAATAGTTTTCACAGTTCAAACTTCCCCAAAATTAAATTTGATTGCAGCCTTAATAAAATCCCGGAACAAGGGATGTGCTTTATTTATTCGACTTTTGAGTTCAGGATGAAATTGACCAGCGACAAACCAGCAATGATCCGGGATTTCAATAGCTTCCACCACTCCAAGATTTTCATTCACACCGGAAAAGACCAACCCGTTTTGTTTTAATCTGTTCCGGTAACGATTGTTCACTTCATACCTATGGCGGTGCCGTTCAGAAATCTTTTTTTTCCGATAAGCAGCATAGGTTTTTGTTCCTGTTTTAATCTTGCAATCATAAGCGCCCAATCGCATAGTTCCGCCTTTAATTTTGATGGCTCGTTGCGATTCCATGAGATCAATAACAGGATATTTTGTTTTCTTATTAAACTCGGTCGAGTTAGCACCTTCTAATCCACACACGTGTCGTGCAAAATCAATCACTGCGCATTGGAGACCAAGGCAAATGCCTAAAAATGGTATATTATTCTCTCGAGCATACTTTGCGGAAAGAATTTTGCCTTCACCCCCTCGTGGACCAAAACCAGGGAGTATTAGAATACCATCTAAATTCCTGAATTCATTTTTTGCTGTTTCATCATTTTTTATCTTTTCAGTGTGTATCCAATTCACATTTACCCGGGCATTATTTTCCACACCTGCATGTATGAAAGACTCTAAAACGCTTTTGTAGGAATCAATCAATTCCGTATATTTCCCGCACATAGCAATGGTGACCTCATATAACGGGTTTTTAAAATTGTGGATAAATTTCTTCAAAGATCCCAGATTCGAATTTTTCTTGATTTTCAGTCGTTCGCTGATCAAACGTTCTGCATTTTGCTCATGCATAACCAGCGGCACTTCATAAATACTGGGCAAATCTTTTCCCAGAATAACGTGATCAGGCTGTACATTACAGAAAAGGGCAATTTTTTTTCGCACTGATTTTTCAATATTATATTCAGAACGGCAAAATATTATATCTGGTGATAGACCTATCTCTCGCAGTTTCATAACTGAATGCTGGGTGGGTTTTGTTTTTAACTCACCGCTGGCTTTTACATATGGAAGTAGGGTTACATGAACAATTAAATGGTTGTGGTATCCTGTTTCCAAAGATAATTGACGGATAGCTTCCATAAATGGAAGACTCTCAATATCCCCAACTGTTCCACCTACTTCACAGATAACCACATCATATTTCTTAGGTTGATTAACAGTTTTAATACGACTGATTATTTCATCAGTAACATGGGGGATGACCTGCACGGTTTGCCCCAGGTATTCACCTTTGCGTTCTCTTTCTAAGACAGTACTGTAAACCTGACCTGCCGTTGCATTGTTATTTTTGGTCATATTAACATCAATAAACCGTTCATAATGACCGAGATCCAAATCCGTTTCTGAGCCGTCGTCCAATACAAAAACCTCCCCATGCTGATATGGATTCATAGTACCAGGATCCACATTAAGATAAGGGTCCAGTTTTAAAATAGTAACCCTGACGTTGGCGCTTTTCAGTAGATAACCAATGGAGGAAGCGGTAATGCCTTTCCCCAAACCAGACATAACACCACCTAGAACAAAAATATATTTAGTCGGTTCAGCAGTCTTCATTCAACCATCCATTATTTTTTCTTCATCCAAATCCAGACCCATGACTGCTGCTACTCTCTGCAAATCTTCAAGAGTATCTACAGCCATTTGATCACAATTAGTAATTAAGGCTTTGATGGGAATACCAAAATCCAATGCCCGAAACTGTTCTAATGACTTTTTCTGCTCCCGTTCTGATGGTTTCTGATCAGTAAACTCAAAAAGGGTGTTTCGTTTAAATCCATACATGCCAATATGGCGGTACACAGCACCAATCTCCATATCAAATACATTCCGTTTGAAATCCTGAGTATTCTGATTTTCATCCAATACAGCTTTGACAACATTCGGATTTAATAAATCGGTAACCGTTAGTTTGCGACTCACAACAGTGGCCATTTCTACACTTGGATCATGAAAAAGATCAACCAGCCCGTCTATCAGTTTCGGATCCAGCAAAGGTTCATCTCCTTGAATATTGATAATGATTTCTGCTTCCAGTTCACCTTTGGCCACCTCCGCAACCCGGTCGGTCCCAGATGTATGATTTTTGGAAGTCATAACCAGCTCAAAATCATAGTCTAATAAAATTTGTTCAGTTTCCTTAGCGTCAATCGCCAAAATCACCTTATCCAGTCTTTCTGATTTAGTTGCCTGTTCAGCCACATAGCTAACCATGGGTTTACCACCCATATTGGCCAAAATCTTTTTTGGGAAACGGGTGGAATCTAGTCTTGCCGGGATAACACCAATTACCATGAACATGGTCCTTTATTAGTTTTTAGATAAAGAGCCTTTTGCTCCAACAAATTCTTTATTAGGTGCATATGATCAAAAGTAATAATAAAATTATGTGATAGAATACAAAACAGGCATGATTTTTGCTGAGAAATTTACCCTACCTTGAACAGAAAGAAAATTTATTCGAAGCGTAAGGATTCTATAGGATCGAGCTGGGCCGCCCTCCATGCTGGATAAATCCCAAAACTGATCCCAATTATAGAGCAGACAAGGAGACCGATGAATGCCCAATCAATTGGAATAACAGCAGGAATGTTGAAAATCACTGCAACTATATTGCCTCCAACCACACCCAATATAACTCCTACGATACCACCAAATTCACTTAGGAAAACCGCTTCCATCAAAAACTGTGTTAATATATCTTGCTTAGTTGCACCTATTGCCTTACGTATACCAATTTCTTTGATCCGTTCTGTAACAGAGACTAACATAATATTCATAATGCCTATCCCTGCCACTACTAAGGCAATAACACTAACAGAAAGGGCAAATACTTTTATACCATTTGTAAAACCCGAAAATTGCTCAATCATTACTGTATTGGTTACAGTCTCAAAATCATTATCAAGTTCTGGAGGAACTTTTCGTATTGACCGCAAAAGACCAATTACCTCATCCATTGTTTTATCATAGGTTTTTTCCGAGGATGATTCTATATGAATTCTTATACTGCTCCACTGATTTGAAAATTTTTCAAGAAAACTAGAGATGGGTATAGCAATAAAATTATCCTTACTTCCACCAAAAGCTTCACCCTGCCTTTCAGTGATGCCAATTACTGTATAATCAAGACCATTGATTTTTATTTTTTTTAAGAGTGGAGCTTCAAATGGGAACAATCGATCCACAACATCCATGCCTAGAATACATACATTTTTTGAAAAGCGTATATCATCATCGATAAAATTTCTTCCTTCAGAAATGTATGTGTTGTAAAACCTTATTGTACCATCATCACCTCCAAATAGTTCAACTGAATTTTTTACTTCTTTATTTCTATATTTTACATTGCGCACAGAAGTACCATCTGCAGCACTGACCAGAAGGGGAAGCTTTGCTCTTCTCTTAAGTTTTTTATATTGATCAATAGTAATATTCTCCCTATTTCGATATTTTCTATCTCCATGACCTCCAAAGTCAATTTCAGGATATTTTTGGATTACAAATGTATTCGTCGCAAATACATTCAAACCTGATTCAACAGAAGATTCAAGAGTTCGGATTGCTGTCATAACACCAATTACAGAAAATACCCCAATAGTAATACCCAAGAGAGTGAGTATAGAACGTAATTTGTTTTTACGGATGGAATCGATAGCCATCCAAAAACTCTCTTTTAGTACATTGCTTATATTCCTGGTAACCATTTTTATTCATACCTCAAAGAATCAATAGGATCGAGGTTTGCCGCACGGTAAGAAGGGATAAAACCAGAAATAACACCCACTATAATACTCAGCAATACCGCAGATATTGATAGACCCAGGGGAAGCGTTGAAGGGAATATCTTATTAATATAAATACTAATTATGTATGCGAAACCCAGTCCAATTAATCCAGCAATTAAGCATATGGTTACTGCTTCCATTAAAAATTGCCCCATAATCATTTTTTTAGTTGCACCAATAGCTTTTCGTACACCAATCTCTCTTGTTCGTTCTTTTACAGAAACAAACATTATATTCATGATTCCGATTCCACCAACAATTAATGATAGTAAAGTAATAAAAATTCCTGTTCCTCCAATTGCTATCTTTAATGCATTATATTGTTTCTCAAAAATTTTTGTTTGATTAATAGCAAAATCATTTTCCTGACTTGGTTTTAAACCTCGTATATGTCGCATTACAGATGAAATCTCATCAATACTTTCATCTAATTTATTTTCAGGAACTTTTACACTGAGCCGCATCCAACCTCGTTTTGAAAAAATTCTTTTATATGCACCAAATGGTAGTATAGCTTGTTTGTCGACACTGAATAAACCAAGAAACTTTCCCTGCTTTTCTAAAACACCAATTACTCTGAATTTTATGTTATCAATTTTTATATACTGCCCTATAGCATCCTGATCGCCAAAAAATGCTTCCTTAATTTCATCCCCAATTACTGTTACTCTAGAACCAACCCTGTCTTCATTGCGGGTAAAAAACCTTCCCTTAGTTATATCTGTACTTATTGTTTCCATATATTCTTCATTGGTGCCAAAAATTTCTGTTTGTGTTTCTTTATCTTTATAAGAAAGAGATGCCCCTCTTTGCATTACAGGAGCAACTGCCAATGCATATTTAGATCGTTGCCTGATTTTATTTACATATTCGGGACGCATTTGTGGTCTATTTTTTACTTCCCACCATTCCATATCACTAAACCATTCATACCTGCTTATATATAAAATATCTTTACCTAACCAAGACATGCTAACCTCAAAAGACCTATCCAAACCGGATATAAGTGTTCCCATTAACGTAACCGAAAGTACCCCAATAACAATTCCCAAAGCAGTAAGTATGGAACGCATCTTATTAGCAAATACTGCTGACAAGGAAATTTTAAAGTTTTCGATAAATAGAGAAATCATTAAGAGCTTTGCTGTATGTCTTCTGTTATTTTCCCATCAAACAATCGGATAATACGTTGTGCATGTTTTGCAATAATATTTTCATGAGTAACCAAAATAATGGTATTCCCTTTTTTGTGAAGAAGATCAAGGATCTCCATAATTTCGTTTCCACTTTTGGAATCAAGGTTTCCCGTTGGCTCATCTGCAAGAATAATAGATGGATTATTTACCAATGCACGAGCAATGGCAACCCTTTGTCTCTGTCCACCAGAAAGCTCATTAGGTTTATGATAAATTCTATCAGATAAACCCACACTCTGAAGAGCAACTGATGCCATACTTATTCTTTCTTCCTTTCGAATATTTGCATAGATCAAAGGAATCTCAACATTATGCTGAGCTGTGGCCTTTGGCAACAGGTTAAAAGTTTGAAATACAAAACCAATTTTACGATTACGAATAGAAGCAAGCTGGGAATCATCCATGTCTTGTACCATTTCTCCTTCAAATTCATAAACGCCTGATGTAGGTGTATCCAGACAACCAATCATGTTCATTAAGGTTGATTTTCCAGATCCAGATGGGCCCATAATAGCCAGATATTCATTTTCATTGATCTCTAGATCAACTCCATCCAATGCTCGGACTTCTTCTCCGCCAACATGATAAATCTTAAATATATTATTTAGTGAGATGAGAGCCAAAACTAACCATAAATAGTGTAAGAGTTTCTTATATAGATACGAAATTCATTAAAAATATTAATATTTTTTAACGTCTTTATCCTGAGAATCATTATTGATTGTTATAAGAATCCCGTGATACAATTCTTTGCTTAAAACCCGATACCCACCAGTAACAATTATTTTGTTTTCTGCGACCCCAGATTGTACAGAGTAGTGGTTTTCACCAGATATCCCTACTTTCACAGGTGTGACTAATGCAAATTTTTTCCCTTTAGGAGCCAGTTCACCACCAAATTCATCTTCCAAAACAAAAACAACATCTATTGGATCCTTTTGTGACTCATAATCTTCATCTTCATTATCATTTTTTCCACGACCCCAGGGTTTTTTCTTATGATTTTTTTCTTGGCTTAGATCAGCATAATCTTCAGGTCGGGAGGTGAGGGATTGAATAGGGATCGATACAACATTATTAATGGTTTCTGAAATAATATTTACTGTACTACTCATCCCAGGTCTTATTTTATTAGGGACAGCTATCATCCTAATCTTCACTTTAAAATTTGTAACTTGTTGCTGAACCCCCATATTCAATGACTGCGCTGTGTGAGCTATTTCACTCACTATACCATAAAATACTGTATCAGGATAAGCATCAATCTCAATTTCAGATGTATCACCCACTTCGATATTTACCACATCGTTTTCATTTACATCCACTTCAACTTCCATCCTGCTCAAATCCGCTACGGTCATCAGTACACCTGGATTAAACATACCACCGACAGCCATTTCACCTTCTTCCTTTGTTAAACTAGTAACAATACCATATTTGGGTGCCGTTAGACGCGTTTTGGAAAGTTCATCCTCTGCAGACAATAGGTTAGCTTTGGCTTGCTCCGCTTGGCTCAAAGCGATTTGAAAGGAGGCTTCCAACTGCTCCAATTCCTGTTTGGAGATCAGGTTCTGCGAAAATAAAGTTTTTGTACGATCCATTTGCGATTGGACTTTCCGCATATTCGCTTCTGAAGATTTAACTTGGGATAAAGCCTGATTATAGCGTGGTCGGTATTGTTTTTCATCAATACTGATCAAATGCTGGCTTGGCTGGACAGTGTCACCTTCAGTTACTGTGATTTCTGTGATCCAACCTGTTATTGTCGAAGTAATTTGAACTTCTTCTTCCGGCTGAATCTTACCGCTAGCATTTACTTTATGTACAATATCACGACGTTGGACTTTCTCAGTCTCTACGATTATTTCCTCACCATTACTATCTCTGAAAATAAAAAAACCTCCTGCCAACACTGCTAGGATCAATAATGGTATCCATACTTTTTTCTTTTTTATTATTTTCAACATAATTATTCTTTTTGAGTTAAATATTTTAAATCAAGAACTCCCAAGATGGCGCTCAGATTCATTTCTTGTATCCGGGCATCATGTATGGTATTAATCAAGGTTGAATTGGAACGAATCAAAGATACTTGTGCATCCAAAACTTCCAGAATTGTAGCCGAACCTAAACTATACCGTTCCTGGACAAGTTTCAAATCTTCCTCTGCTGCAACTACCACACTTTGATTAATCGGAATGATTTCACTATAATTTTCTAAGGATTTACGAAGTAACTCAACCTGCACTCTTAGATCATTCAAATAGGTAATATAGTCATATTCTGATTTCTCATATGATAATTTTGCTTGCTGTTGGCTAGATGAAAGACGATTACCAGAATATAACGGCATGTTCAATGATAGATTTACGCCCATAACCCAATCATCTTTTGCTGATTCTATTAGAGCTTCACCTGTACCAGCATTGGCCGAATAATTCATAGAGGCCCCCAAGGTAGGTAATCGCATGCCTTTTGCCATCTTTACCTGTAACTCCCCGATATCAATTCGTGATTTTTGGATTAACAAACTTGGATTCTTTGTTTTTAAAAACTTAAGCGCATTTGCACTGGATGGAATTTGAACATCAGTCCATTCTTCTGCAGTGGCAGAAATAGATTGACCAAAATCTTGCATACCCATTTCATTAAATAATTGCCTTCTAGCATTTTCTAGTGCTGTTTTCCGATTTAATAATTCTACACGAGCTTGACCTTTCGCAACTTCTGCTTTAAGCAAATCTGTTTTACGGACAGCACCAACATCAAATTGTTTTTGGACCAAATCAACTTGCTGTTCTGAAAGGTTCACATTTTTTTCGGACACTTCAAAAAGTTCTTGAGTCTGGAGTAATCCAAAATAAGATCTGGTAACATTTTGAATGACCTGGATTTTTGTCTGACGTTGATTAAGTCTAGAAATTTCCAAGTTGGTCTTTGCTTGTCTTACAGTATTGAACGATCGGCCACCATCATAAAGGGTCTGGTTCAGTGACAGGCCAGTTGACATGGATTTTGATGAATTTGATGTACTAGTATCTAATCCAATATTCTCAAAATCAATTGTAACCATTTTACGTTCTGGATAATATGTTTTACCAATATTTGTCCCAAAACTTATTGTTGGTAATAATCCACTGTAGGAGGCAAATACTTCTTTTTCTGAGAATCTCACGTCTAATTCGGCGGATTTTAGAGTTTTCTTATTTTCAAGAGCAATGCCAATACATTCTGCCAAGTCATATTCAAATTGAGCAACAGCATAACAAACAAGAATAAGATGAAAAAATAAATAAAAAAAGAATCTCATTGATTTTATTGATTTTGGGCCTTTGATTTAAACAAAATAAATAGAAATAAGTTTCTATTAATTTACACAGTATTACATACTTAATAATTGTCCTTGATCTTTATTAAATACTGTTTTGCGGCATCGTAAGTGTTTTCAATCTTTCCATCTAGTATAGCTTCTTCAATTGATTCTTTGATCACGCCTACTATTCGACCCTCCGTTAATCCGCAAATGGACATGATTTCATCGCCGCGGATCGGCGACTGAAATTTACTCATGGCATCTCGCACTGCAACATTTTTCATCTTTTCCTCCACAATCTCAAAGTTTTTCATGTATTGTTTAACTCTATTTGGATTTTTGGTAGTAATATCCGCCCTGCATAGAATCATCAGGTCATCCAAGTCTTCTCCAGCTGCAATCATCAAACGTCGTATTGCCGAGTCAGTCACTTCTGATTTTACCAAAGCAATAGGACGAAGGTGCAGAAGAGTTAACTTTTTAAGATAAACGGTTATTTTATTGGATAATTTTAATCGCTGAGCGACTTTATTTAGCATTCTTTCGCCAACTGCATCATGGCCATGGAAAGTATAGCCTTTTTCATCATTGATGCGCCGTGTATTAGGTTTGGCAATGTCATGTACTAGGGCTGCAAATCGCAACTCCATTTTATCAGACAACCGGGCTGCATTATCAACAACTTGCAGGGTATGAGTAAAAATGTCTTTGTGGTGCCATTCCGATGTCTGATCCATCCCATACATAACGTTTATCTCTGGGAATATAATTTTCAACACTCCTGTTTTCTGCATGATGGTTAAGCCTATAGAAGGTTTTTTTGTTGATAAAATTTTTATGAATTCATCCCGGATTCTTTCCCATGAAACAATCTTTAATCGACTTACTTGTTCTTTCATGGATTGGTGACAGTTTTCATCAATATTAAAATTAAGTTTAGATGCAAAATAGGCTGCACGCATTATTCTGAGTGGGTCATCTGAAAATGTTTCATTCGGATCTAAAGGTGTCTGTATGAGCCTGTTTTTCAAGGCAGTTATACCGCCGAAAGGGTCGTATAAATCACCAAATTGTCCTGGCCGAATGTCTATTGCCATGGTATTAATGGTAAAATCCCTTCGGATCAGGTCGCCATTTAAATCAGTATGAATAACATCTGAAGGTTTTCTAGAATGATCATCATAAGTTTCCCGGCGAGCGCTGGCTACTTCGATCTGAACTGGCTTATAGGGAATAAGCGCCGTGCAAAATTTTTCAAAAGGAACAATTTTTTTTACATCAAGTTCCCTTGCCAGTAATTTTGCAAATGGGATGGCTTCACCAACAATCACGATATCTATATCATTGAGGATCTTATCCATTAAAAGATCACGAACCAACCCACCAACTGTATAAACAGCTATTCCCTTAGATTCTCCAATCCTTCCTGCTCTTTCCAAGACATCTTTTACCTGCTCATACTTGGATTTTATTAATAATTCTCTGATATTTGTCATAAGGTAAATTACCCTGAATTATCTTTAAAATACGGGATTGACAAACCCCTTGCTCAAAAACCCGCAATCCACCAATTTTCATGTATGGGAAATAAGATTCTTTATACTATACTTCTTTTTTTCAGTATTGAACATCTTAATGCACAATTTTCAGCTGTGGATATTACTTTTGATGATCGACTGTTGCGCAGTGATGAAAAACAGGAAATCTTTGCCCTCCGGGAGGATATGAACCACTTTTTTTTATCCACTGCATGGGATGAAGTTTATAACGATCTTGGCATTGTTCTCCATATCCAGATTATTTTTGAAAGTGGTCAATCAAAAGGAAATGTAAAAACATTTAACTGCCAAGCTTTGTTTTCTAATGGCAGTGATCTGAGGTATTTTGATAAAAGCGTGCAATTTTATTACAACTCCGGTACAAGCCTGTATTTTGATCCCGTACTTTTTGAACCGCTACCCGGATTTCTAGCCTATTATGCATATATCATCCTAGCAGGTGAAATTGATACTTACGAATTCAATGGTGGAAATAGTGCCTACGAGATCGCGCGAGAAATTGCGCTTCGTGGATCCTCCTCGGAATATAAAAAAGGCTGGGGAAACCGCATCTCGATGGTGGATAATTTAAGCCGAAACGTCGGTCTTCGTAAGGCTCGTCTAGCCTGGTATATTACACTTGATTTAATAAAAGAAGGGAATATAGATGGAGCTCTGGGTGAATTAAAACTGCTGCTGGATGGCCTTGAACAATCTTATGATGATGTAGGCAGAGACCATAACACTCAGTATTTCCTAAAAGTACATTCGGAAGCTATCGCTTCCACCCTGGGAAAACTGGGGCGCAGAGAAATGCTGAAAGATATGCAGGAATTGGATCCAGATCGGCGTGATGTATATCAAAAGACCTTGGATTTGATTTCCGAGTAAGTCTTTTTCCCCAATAGGTAGTAGGCCAATGCAATACTGCCATTTAACATATTCTTCATAATTTTTCTATCCTGCAATCGTCTATGTTTTCTAGCGTGTTTTCTTTTATTCACAATGGTGTGAGGATGAATCAAAATCCAGCCTAATGCCCTTAAAATACCTGTGATATGGTTAATATCCAGTTTCACTGCCGCATAACCTAGAGCAACAACCTCCAACATCAATCGAATTATGCCCACATAAAAAGTGACCGGGATTGTGTAATTGGACAGGAGCATTAACAATGAATTACGGTGATTCAAATAATATTTCCAATGTGAATACATTGGCATGGAAACTGCATTTTTATGGTAAACTATTGATTGAGGTTCTACCCAGATTTTATAACCCATGGCTTGCATGCGCCAACATAGATCAATTTCTTCCATATGGGAAAAAAATATTTCATCAAAACTACCTACTATTTCAAATAATTCCCTGCGAACCATGATCGCAGTCCCACTAGCCCAGAAACAAGACTCTGCACTATTGTATTGCCCTATATCTTTTTCCTGATCCAGGAAAAGCCTACCACGCGCAAAAGGGAAACAAAATATATCCATATGACCTCCGCAACCACCGGCATAATCAAAAAGATCCCTTTCATAATAATTGAGAATTTTAGGTTGCAGTGCCGCTATAGAAGAATCAGATTCTATTCGCTCTACAAGTGGCTCCAGCCAGTCAGGCTCTTGTATAGTATCGTTGTTTAAAAATAGAAGAAATGAACCACTGGCCACCAGCGCTCCTCGATTACAGCCGCCGGCGTAACCATAATTATCATCATGTTCTAGTAAAAGTATATCCGGATGGTTTTCTTTGAGCCAATCCTGGCTTCCATCAGTAGAACCATTATCAGAAATAATAATTTCAATATTTTGGTATGTGGATAGCTTTAATGAATCAAGGCACTCGGATAGGGTTTCAATGCCATTCCAGTGAGGTATAATGATGCTAACTTCAGGTATGCCTTCGGCCACGATAAACCGTACTGGGATTTCTATCCTTCGGTACGAACCTTTTCCAATAGTTTTAGTGCATTTTTATCACTGGGATTACGCTGTACCCAATTGTTAAGAATTATTTCTGCATCTTCTTGCCTATTACTGTTTCTATATATAAAAATAAGGGAAGAAACCATATCTGGATAAGCCTGTTGCCATTGGTGCCACTTTTTCTGTGCTACAGATTTCGATCCAAATCCTTGAAGATTTACCATCCTTTCCAGCTGTAAAAATTCGGCGTGCAGACTTTCTAGGATAGACAAAGATCTGGTTGTATCAAATAATTCTTTAAAATAAATATTTGCATATTCTATTCTCTTTGCAGGATTGTCTACCTTAGAATCCGTGAGACGATCCATAATTTCACTCATTGATTGTTTTTGACCAAGATCACCATATATACGGGCAACTTGATAATGCAGTTCTTCAGTAGTGATTGGTATTGTGGTTTCCGGAATATTCTCGCTCATTTTATCCAAAACTTCCAGAGTTTTTTCCTTAAGCTCAGATAATCTGATTTCATTTTTATCTTTATTACGGGATTCTCTCTGATAATCAAGATAGTAAGTCACTGCTAATTGCATATAGGCGCTACGGTAGTTTTGGAGCAGTCGAATGATTTGATTATTATAGTAGACACTTTTATTGCCCAGATTACGGTACATATATCCCGGCTGATATTCTCTTGACCAATTTAAATAATCATTGTCTTTGGGACTATTAAATTTGGCTTGGTCAAATTCGCTTGACCAGAGTGGAGGCCCTACTGTGGTCATCAAATTTTCATACATTTTATCTGCATCAACTGGTGTTGTTTTATGGCTTTTCAAATGGAAAGTTAGCCCCTGCATATCCAGATAGCGGTCTAGTCCTATACGATTCTGTTGTGAAACAGTAACAGCAAAATAAATGGGAATCCTCCAGGCTGCGTCATTAATGATACGCATGATCATCATATCTTGAACTCTCAATGCTTGACCTGCAAAGGTAGGTTTCATAGTCCATTCAATAAAACCATCCATATTTTCAGGATCATCATAAACAGGTATTTTCACCTTTTGGGTTTCCCAGCGGGTGAGACTGCTGGTCCATTGATCAATTTGAGCGTCTGTCAAATTAATAAATTGTGTTTTCTTGGGCCTTAAGTCTCTCATCTGTTTTATGTACCAAGGTGTGTTGAGTAAGCTCAGATTCACAACTGCCACATCTGTACGCAATCCCTCTACT
This sequence comes from uncultured Fidelibacterota bacterium, assembly GCA_913043235.1. Taxonomy (GTDB): domain Bacteria; phylum Fidelibacterota; class Marinisomatia; order Marinisomatales; family UBA1611; genus UBA2134. The sequence continues at coordinate 13,915 of CAJWLO010000010.1, read as the reverse complement.
TCCTGCAAATACCATAACGGGAAGGTATCATTATCACCATTAGTAAATATCACCCCATTGGGTCCACAGGATTGTAATATATTGTAGCTGTAATCCCAAGCTACATAATTACCCGAACGATCATGGGAATGATAATTGGCACGGAGCATTACACCAGGAAGAAAAATCAATTGCAGGATCACTACGATCGAGATTAAGCGGTGAGCTAATTCTTTGTTTTTTATCCATTCTGTGATTTTTTCACTAATGGAGCTGGCACCAACCCCAATCCAGATTGAGAAAGCAAAAAAGCTTCCAACATATGAATAATCTCGCTCTCTAGGTTGAGGATTATCCTGATTCAGGTAAAGAATAATTGCATACCCGGTCATAATAAACAGGGTCATCACTGCAAACGCCATACGCTGATCTCGGTAGCCATGGTAAATCATCCCGAGGATGCCAAAAATTAAAGCCAGTGGTAGGCCAAACTGAGTCCAGTATATACCATCTTCCCGGCTGTTAGCACCCATGGAGGTCACAAAGGAATCCGTAGTAGGACCCCGGCCAGCGAATTGCCACAAGAAATAACGATTGTACATTTTCCTAATCTGATAGTTCCAGAAAAAGTTCCACTGCTTACCGGTTTCGTAAGATCGGTATTGCTTTTTCTGCAGGGATGAATATTCACGGTTGGGTCCTGCAGGGCGACCAACAACTTCATGGATTGGCGGTATCCCTTTGTATCTTCTTGGCAATATTCCTACATCGCCATATTGCTCTCGTTCAAGATAGGAAATAAATGCTTCTACTGTCTCTGGGTCATTTTCATCAATACCAGGATCCTGATTAGATCGAATGAAAATTAAAGCATAGGTGGAATAACCTATCAGTACCAAAACCATCGATGTGAGCGCAACTGATGCTAGTCTTTTTCGGTTCATCACTACCCAGACCATCCCACCAAAAACGGCAGTAATAAGTATTACAACTGAGATAACACCTAATGAGGCGGCAATTTTAGGTAGACCTTTGATGATCCCATCATGAATAATAATAAAGATGATGCCTGTAATGGCAACTGTTATCCCGAAAGACTGCCACTCAATTTTGTATTTCCGAAAATAAATGATCAAAGCAACAAAGGGTAATGTCAAAAGATTTAAAAGGTGCAGTCCTGTCGCCAAACCAATCATATAGGCGATGATCAAAATATATCGCTCATGACCTTTTTCATCAGCCCGTTCGCTCCAGTGCAGGATAAGCCAGACCACAATCGCCGTAAAAAAGGTACTCATTGAATATACTTCAGCCTCCACAGCATTGAACCAGTGGCTGTCGGTAAAAGCAAAGGTTAGGGCACCAACTGTTGCTCCGCCAAATGCAATTAAAGCATCAATATTGTCTGTGATTTTTCCACGCAAGTGTGTCACAATTATTACAACAGAGAGATAAAGAAACATGATAGCTAATGCACTTGAAAGAGGGGAAAGAATATTTATTCTATATGCAATATCTGTATTGAAGGGAATCATAGATATAATACGTCCCAACAGTAAAAATAGTGGGCTACCGGGAGGATGGGGTACAGCTAATCTATAGGATACAGCAATAAATTCACCACAGTCCCAGTAAGATACTGTGGGAGCCATTGTGTCAAAATACACAATGAATGAAACAATAAACAGAACACCGGCTATAATTCGATTTAAACGGCTGTAATTATTATACATAACTGGTTATTCTTCTTCTGATGATGGGTTATCAGATGTATTATATCTATGCTCATTTTTTTCTTGCTCATCAGCCTTTTTTTGTTCTTCTATAAAATTCAGTTTTAATTCACTAACTGCATTAATTAAAACTTGTTCCTCATACTCGGAAAGATTGTCTTTCATTTTATTTTGCATCATATCCAGCAAATCGATATAAAATGAGGCCTGTTTCAGTTTTCGTTCCTTTCTATTTGTGATGGGATTTTTCATTCTACCAAGTGCTACCCATGCACTGGATTGGAAAGTACCAACAAGATAAATAAAAAGTTGTTCCTCTTTTGTAGGCTTTGCCTCGGTCATCATTTTATTTTTATCTTCTCATAATCAACTTGGCTCAATAAGATAATAATTTTATCACTAATAGAGCCGGGGAATTTAATCCCCTTGTATTACAGACAAAATGGAGAATCGATTTATGATAAAGCAATCATTTCTAAATGATCTTCATATTCCTGATAAAAGATTTCTTGCAATAACCGGTGTCTTGACTCTTGTAAGTCTGGATCATTTTCAATCATTTCAAAGGCGGCTTTTCTCGCATCCCATATTATAGAGCCATCGCTGATCATATTGGCTATCTTAAACTGGAAAAACCCTGATTGTTTTATCCCAAAATATTCTCCTGGTCCTCGCAGTTTTAAATCTTCATCTGCTATAATAAATCCATCATTTGTTTCTTCCATGATCTCTAGACGAGATTGAGAGATTGCTGTTATATTCCTGCGTACCAAAATACAATAGCTTTTATCCATACCCCGCCCTACACGGCCTCTCAACTGATGCAGTTGAGTCAAACCAAACCGCTCTGCATGCTCGACCACCATTACAGTGGCATTGGGAATATCAACGCCGACCTCAATCACGGTAGTGGATATTAAAACTTGAATTTTGTTTTTGGAAAAATCCAGCATTACTTTATCTTTTTCATTTGATTTCATTTTGCCATGTACCAAACCAACATTCAGTTCAGTAAAAATATTTTTATTTAATTCCTGATAAGCATCAACTGCTGCTGCTAGGTCTGATTTTTGAGACTCCTCTATTAGCGGATAGATTATCATACACTGCCGTCCGGAAGCAACTTCTTTTTTTATAAATGCATAGATTTTGGAAAGACGGGAAGGATTTACAACTTTTGTAATAACAGGAATCCGGTTTTTGGGCAATTCATCTATAATGGAAAGATCCATATCCCCGTGATAAGTAATGGAAAGTGTTCTTGGTATTGGTGTGGCTGTCATTGCCAAAAAGTGAGGATTCCATCCCTTTTTGATAAGTTTATGTCGTTGATTTACACCAAAGCGGTGTTGCTCATCTACAATTACCAAACCCAGATTGTTTAATTTCACATCATCCTGAATCAAAGCATGGGTGCCTATAATCACTAGAATTTTACCAGTTACTAATCCCTTCAAAACAGATTGGCGTTCATTTTTTTTCATATTCCCCAATAGCAATGCACAAGGAATACTTGCTTTATCCAATAAAGATTTAAATGATTTATAGTGTTGATAAGCTAGAATTTCCGTTGGAGCCATAATGGCTACCTGAAAATTATTGCCTACCGCCAAAGCACTGACCAGAATAGATACAATAGTTTTCCCTGATCCCACATCACCTTGAAGTAGACGATTCATTGCTCGCCTTTTTTTCAAATCTTCATAAATTTCTTGTATAACACGTTTTTGAGCATCGGTCAATTCAAAATCCAACGCATCGACTATGGTTTGAAAATAAGGACCAATATCCGGTAACGATTTTGTTCTTGTCAGCTGAATATTCTTTTTTCGGAGGGCCATGAGCATCTGCAGAAAAAAATGTTCATCAAATTTTAAGCGCCTACGTGCATTATTTAGTTTTACAATATTATCCGCAAAATGAATCTGTTTTAATGCTTCATGGCGGGAGATTAATCTATATTCTTTTAATAATTGTTTCGGGAAAATCTCTGGAATGGTCAGGTCAGAACGTAATACTTCGCGTACCATTTTTCGTAAAACGCGCTGATCTATACCAATTGATTTAAATTCATTAGTCAGTGGGTAAAGTGGAACAACAACACCTGTAGATATAGGATCATCATCTGGATTTAGTTTGTCAAATTCCGGATGATTTATAGATGGTCCATTGTACCAGTCAATTTTTCCATGTATGGCAAAACGGTCACCAACCTTAAATAATTTTTTTATGAAACGAACTCCATTAAACCAGGTTAGGGTTAAAAACCCAGTTCCATCTGAAAGAATGACCTGAAACATTTTTCCCCGTCTGATAGATTTTTGTCCAAAGGTCTCGACATTACCTATTAAGGTAGCAATCATCCCTTTTTTTAACTTCTGAATTGGGATAATAGATGTACGATCCAAATGCCGCCGGGGTAAATAATATAATAAATCCTGGATAGTTAATATTCCATGATCATTCAAAATGGATTTTCTTTTTGTCCCCACTCCGCTTAACTCAGAGATAGATGCAAAAGGGGAATTAGCTGGCATAAAGGTTCAGCAGGAAATCCCTACTGAGCTTATTACTTCCATTCTTTCCGGTAAGTGTAGTACACATTTTTAGTCTCACCCGCATTCAAGATTAGCGGAAAATGAATTGTGGAAGCATCTTTTTTGAGGTAATCCAGAGATTCGTCCTTTATAATCCAGTCACCATTAATGTGTTCTATTAATAATACATCAACATTTTCACTTCGGGCATTTGTCACCTTAATTTCGATAACAGCTTCTTCACTTTTCCGTTGACGGTCATAATTCAATACTTTGCGATTTCCCACTACATCAAAGGCACGTCCAGATGTAATCTCTGTGGATTGGCCCTTTGGCACCTGGCCCATTTTATCAGCACCAATATATTCCAAGCCTCCTTTACTAGAATATGTATAAAGCTCAATTTTTCCATCGGGTAACGGAATCCCCAAGCCGTTTGATTCCGTATTTTTAAGAGTGATTTTAACTTCCAAGGGTTCTTCTTTCTGCCGTCGCTCAGAATTTTCGAACACATAGGTTTTTTTATATTTGACATTCAAAGGCCCATACATTCGAACAGTGATACTTTCCTTTGCCTGCAAGTTATGGGCATCTTTTAGTGGGTATATATGATAATCACCCAGTTCTTCTCTATTCATAGCTTGTTCTGCGGTCACTCTGGTGGCCATAGCAGCAGATTTTAACGTTGTTCGTCCTTTTCTGGATAATTTATTCAAATTCCCTTCTACCAATTGCAGTCTGGCGCTGGTAAAATCCAGATCAGAGGCGTTGTCAATAACTGCATCGGCAATTAATTCGCCGTGGATTTCATCTGTCATTTTAATTCTGTAAACTGTTGACCAGGAAAAATTCTTTGATTTATATACAAGTTCTCCTTTCAAATTGCCAGCCTTACTAGTTTGTATATCCCAAGATAAATAGGGTTTAAACACCGGATTCGACACTTTATTTAATGAACTCATATATTCAAGCTCTCCCCGGTTAAAAGTATATACGCCATTACGGTAACTTATGGATACACTTTTCTGATTTATTTCCATGAGGAGTCCAGTAATCATTTTCCCACCATTGGGTTTAAGGGAAATTTTTTGGCCCTTGAGATCCATGAAGTAATTCATACTGGAAAATACTTTATCATTGAACCGTTGGGATATTACTGTTGCACCATCAAGGTTTAAAAACGGAGTATCCCGTTGGATACTTGCTGGTAACTTATCCCAATTAATTACACTTTTCCCTTTAGAAACTATCCAAATTATTGGTTGTTTAATAAGTGCTGTACCATCTTTATATATTGTTAAAGTTGCATCCCCAGATTGTGCAAAAATCACACAGCACAGAAACAATATTATCCTCAGATTCATTGCAAAACCTCTAGATTGGAAGTGACTTTATCCAGTTCGTCAGTTAACTTTGCGAGATTCGATCTTTCATGAGCTACAATATGTTCTGGGGCACGGTTTATAAAATTGTCATTAGCTAATTTCCCGTTTATTCCAGCTATCAAAGTATTTATCTGTGCGATTCGTTTTTCCATGCGTACTTTTTCTTGGTCCAAATCTACTAATGATCCAAGTGGTATATACAATTCCATCCCGCTAATAACAGCAGTTGCCGATGCCTCTGGTTTTTTAACCTGTTCTCCACATTCAACGGTTTCAATTCTGGATAGTGATTTTAATAAAGTTTCATAGCGCCGTATAAATATCTCCTTTTCCTGAGAACAACGTATAAGTAAATCCGATAATTTTGCTTGTGGAACATTCATCCTACTACGGATACTCCGCACCGCAGTGACCATTTTCTGAAGTAAAGTCATATTATGTTCTGATTTTTTGTTTTCAAATCCGTTACCTGATATGGGCCATGGACTGATTATCAAATCTTTATTTTCTTTATCTTTAAATCGAGTCCACAACTCTTCAGTAATAAATGGAGCATACGGATGGAGTAAAGCCAATATGGTTTGAATACATATTAAACTCACAGTTCGAGCTATATCTACTTGATGATCATTTTCACCATAGAAACGTGTCTTGGCAATTTCCACATACCAATCACAAAAATCATTCCATGTGAAATCATAAATTACTTTTGCTGCTTCATTAAAGTTAAACCGATCCAGCTGTCGATTTGTTTCATATAAAGCCCTATCTAACCGGCTCAATATCCACTGTTCCGGCATTTCAAGTTTAGTCTTCTTTATATCAATTTCTGTGTTCCAGCTTTCGGGGATATTCATTTGGACAAATCGGCAGACATTCCATAGTTTGTTCATAAAATTTCGACCAATATCTAAACGGTCTTTTGAGAATAGGACATCCAACCCTTTGGGAGCCATTAGCATAATCCCAAACCGTACCGCATCTGTACCATATTCATCAAATAGTTCAAACGGATCAGGCGAATTTCCTAAAGATTTACTGAGTTTTCTACCAGTTTTATCTCTCAATATAGATGTAAAGTAGACATCTTTAAATGGTTGTTCATCCATAAATTCATAGCCAGTGATAATCATACGGGCCACCCAGAAAAAAATAATGTCAGGTCCGGTTACCAGTGCATCCGTCGGATAAAACATCCTCAAATCTTCGCCGGAGTCAGGCCAATTATGTACCGCCATGGGCCATAGCCATGAACTGGCCCAAGTGTCCAAAACATCCGAATCCTGTTCCCAGTTTTGAAGATCAACTGGACCATCAACTGAAACATGAATTTCTGTAGGATCATTCTTATTATACCAAACTGGTATTTTATGGCCCCACCATAACTGACGACTGATGCACCAGTCTTTGATATTCTCCATCCAATGGTTATAAGTCTTGGTCCAGTGTGCTGGATGAAATTTGATTTGACCATTATTTACTGCATCCAATGCTGATTTAGCTAGTTCTTCCATTTTCATGAACCACTGTTCTGACATATAAGATTCAATGGGCACATGACCCCGTTCCGAATACCCGACTTTATTTTTATAATCCTCTACCTTGTCCAATTTCCCTATTGATTCAAGATCTGTTACTACTGCTTTCCGTGCCTGTTCTCGACTCAAGCCAACATATTTTTCAGGAACATTGTTATTCATAGAGGCGTCATCATTCATTATATTGATAAATGTTAAGCTATGCCTTTCGCCCATCACAAAATCATTGGGGTCATGGGCCGGAGTTACTTTTACGCAGCCTGTTCCAAATTCTGGATCAACGTACTCATCTGCTATGATGGGAATTTCACGACCCACCAATGGCAGAGTTACTGTTTTTCCGATAAAAGTCCGATATCGGTCATCTTCTGGATTGACCGCCACAGCTGTATCACCCAGCATAGTTTCAGGACGGGTTGTGGCAACTACTAAATAATCCTCTGAATCAGTTATCGAATACCTAAAATGCCATAATTGTCCATCCACTTCCTGATAGATTACTTCTTCATCACTGATAGCAGATTTGGATACAGGACACCAGTTCACAAGACGGTGGCCTTTATAGATTAGTCCTTTTTCATAAAGTTTAACAAAAGCCGTCAATACAGCTCGGGAATAGCCTTCATCCAATGTGAACCTTTCACGCTCCCAATCACAGGAACATCCCAGTTTCTTGAGCTGCTGGATAATTATTCCACCATATTTTTCCTTCCACTGCCATGTATACTCTAAAAATTCTTCCCGAGAGAGATTGTTTTTATTGATTCCTTTTTCTTCAAGCATCTTGACCACTTTAGCTTCCGTGGCTATGGATGCGTGGTCCGTTCCGGGGATCCAACAAGCTTCTTTCCCTTCCATCCTAGCCTTGCGAATCAAAATATCCTGGATAGTATTATTTAGAACGTGGCCCATGGTTAGCATGCCGGTCACGTTGGGTGGTGGAATTACAATTGTATAAGGTTCTTTTTCAGATTCCGGATCTGCATGAAAGTAATTTTTATCCAGCCAGTATTGATACCAGCGATCCTCTACATCGCCAGGATTATAGATTTTTTCCAGTTTGGGTACAGACATAATATATTACACCGTATTTCTTTTAAAATATTTCCAAATAAAGTCTGGTATTTTACAGTGGAATAGCTGGCGAATCCCAATAGATGAATCCGAGAAATACACTTCATTTATTCTTCGTATTACTTCAATAATTTTTAGCATGATTTTATTGGTTGATAATTATGATTCATTCACCTACAACTTGGTCCAGGCAGTTGAATCATTAGGTGCTTCTATTACAGTGAAACAAAATGATGATAAAATAAAACTGGATGTTTTGGCACCTGAAAAGATCATTATTTCACCCGGACCCGGGACACCTAAAAACTCAGGTATTTCAAATAAAATCATAGAGAAAGCTGTGGGACAAATTCCAATCTTAGGGGTGTGTCTTGGACATCAATGCATTGGATCTGTTTTTGGTGTGAGTGTACGTCAATCTAAACAAATTCTTCATGGAAAGACATCTTTGATTCACCATGATCATTCTGGATTGTTTTTTAATGTCCCTTCACCTTTTCAGGCAGCACGCTATCACTCTTTATCTTTGGCATCGGTCCCAATAGAGTTTCATAAAACAGCATGGACAAATGATGGTGAGATTATGGGAATCCAACATGAATCCTTGCCTTTGTTTGGCATACAATTTCATCCGGAGTCCTTTTTGACACCCATGGGATCTAATATTCTAGAAAATTTTTTAAATGTTTAAACTGCCACGAATATCAAAAAATTTACCATTTCTAATTTTTATTCCAGTATTCAATGTGGCTTATAATAAATGGAAAACAAAATTCTATTTTTAGGAAATAATCAATCAGATTGGCGGAATATATCTGCAACCAATCCTATTGATGAAATTTCTTTAACCCTAAATGACACCCCAGATTTATTGATAAAATTTGTTAATAAGCATAAAGGGAAATTCATTGCAGGATATATTTCCTATGAATTTGGTACTATACATCTTGGTGTTCCAGTACATGACTTAAATGGAATCCCCGCTGCCCATTTTTATGCCTATGAAACATTCCAAAAAATAGAAGAAATAGTAGAAATACCTATTGCAAATTGGTCAACTTTCCACCCTATCATTTCCAGGGAAGACTACGACACCAATTTCAAAAAAATAAAAGATCATATCCGAGATGGTGATTTTTATCAACTCAATTATACACATCTGCTTAAATCAAAAACAGGAGCATCACCAGAAAGTTTGTTTCATACACTAAGACAAAACAATAATGCTGGGTATTCTGCATTTATGGAAGGAGAAGGCTGGGCTATTCATTCTCTTTCACCTGAACAATTCATAAAAATAGAAAATGAGACAATTTTTACTAAACCCATAAAAGGTACCATTCCACGAGAAAACAATGACACTGATGATGAATTCAACTTAAAATATTTATTAAATAACGAAAAAGAACAGGCAGAATTATATATGATTATTGACCTGCTTCGAAATGATTTAGGAAAAGTCTGCGAAACGGGATCTGTGGAAGTAATTGAATCAAAATCTATTCAAAAACTAGAAAAAGTTTTTCATACATATGGATTGATTCAAGGAAAGATCAAAAAAAACTCTCATCCTATTGAAACATTAATTTCTATGAGTCCTGGCGGTTCCATTTCCGGCTGTCCCAAAAAAAAGGCGTGTGAAATTATCCATGAAATTGAACCATATTCTCGTAATATTTACACAGGAACCATAGGTTATATCCTGCCTAATGGGACGCTAAATTTCAATATTGCTATTCGCACCATCTTTCAACAAAAAGAGAATTTAACCTTAGGCGTTGGAGGTGGCATCACCATTGACTCCAAAAAAGATGATGAATACAATGAAACCTTAGCCAAGGCAGCTTCATTTCAACCATGATACAAGCTTTAATAAATAATAAATGGGAATCCATCAATGACAATAATCTGTTGCTTGGCACTGACACATTTTCTTTTGGAACAGGGTTATATGAAACATTTCGGACTTTAGAATGGAAACCGATCTTTTTAGAACCGCACTTGGATAGGCTTTTCAACTCAGCGAAAATTATAAACATCAAAATTCATTATTCTCGTTCCCAAATTTTAGAGATGATTCAAGAAGTAATTTTAAATTTTAAAGATCCAAATCAACGGGTCCGAATTTTGGCTGTCCCTGAAAATTTCATTATTTATACATCACAATTAAACCTTGATCCTAAAATCTACGAAGGTGTTTCAGCTCTTACAGTGAGTGCAAACCGGGAAACACCTGATGTAAAAACAACCAATTACAAAGTATGTCTAAAAGCATGGGAAAAAGCAAATGATAGTGGTTGTTTTGAATCCATTTTTCTAGATGGAGATGGCGTTGTCCTTGAAGGTAGCCGAAGTAATGTGTTCTGGATAAAAGATGGCAAGATTATAACACGAGAAAATAATGTTCTTCCTGGTATTACACGTCAAATCCTCATCTTAAGATCGCCTTTCCCTATTTCATTTGGTCTGTTATATCAATCTAATTTTTCAGACATTGATGAATTGTTCATCACCAACAGTGGTTCAGGAGTTATACCCATCACAAAGGTGAATTCCGAGAAGATCGGAACTGGAGGAGTAGGATCAATAACAACAGAATTATTACGACTATACAATCAATGGCTTCATGAAAATTGTTGAAATAGAAACAATCGGCATGTAATGAATAAATCCTTCTGTAATATAATTTTTTATTTAATTATTTTGATACAATCCATAAACGCCTTTGAAAATCCTTTTTCGTTTAAAGGATTATTCTGGACCAGTACTCTAACCAGCAACGATGTGCCAAATAGCCGATCATCCATAGAATCCACCATGGGATACATTCCTACACTTTCACTGTTTAAAGAATTATCTAATAACAAATTGGTAGATACGGAATGGGCCTATCGATTAGACAGTTTTTATTCGGGTGATTCTTTATTCAATAAAAATGAATCTTATCACCGTTACTGGGTAAGATATTCCAGCGAAAAACTGGAAGTCCGATTGGGTTTGCAGAAAATTGTATTTGGTCCTTCTTTTGTTTTACGTTCCCTTTCCTGGTTTGATACGATTGATCTAAAGGACCCCACCGGACAGACGGATGGCGTGGAAGCATTAAGGCTACGATGGTTTCCTTCTAATTCTTTATCGTTGTGGTCATGGGCGATCAACAATGATCAGGATACTCTTTCTCATGGAAGTCGAGTGGAGCTTTCCAATTCATTAGGAGAATGGGGATTGACCTATCACCAAGATCCTTCAAATTCCCTGCAGCCAATTGGCCAAATTGGTGTTCCAATTTTCGGTGCTCACAGCCGTTTTGCTATTGATTATCGCTATGATGGATTCATTGGATTTTGGAATGAGAGTGTTTTAGTCAGTTCCGATAAATCTGAAATAATAATGGCTACAGTCGGAGCAGATTACACCCTGCCGATTGCCACTGGCATTTTAGTAATGGCAGAATACATGTCCATTTCCAATAAAATTGACTCTGGTGAATTATCACAATCTTACACAGCACTCATGACCAGCATGCCTCTTGGTATGGTACACCAACTTATGTTTATTTCGCAATTTGATTTGGAAGAGAATCGCAGTTATAATTATTTACGCTGGAGCAGTACCTATGATCATTATAGTTTAAATTTCATTTTGTCTATTAGCCCAAAACGTGCTGATTACAATCTTTCTGAAGAACATCTGCCAAGATCGCTGGCAGGTTTCGGGACCGGATTTCAATTCATGTTTATTTATAATCATTAAGGAAAAAAGATGGAAAACAACGCCGTCATTACCATAAATAACCTGGTTAAACGTTTCCCCGTTGGTGGTGATTATTTCACCGCTCTCAAGGATGTCGACCTTACCCTAAACAAGGGTGAATTCACCGGCCTGGTTGGACCATCCGGTTCAGGAAAAACTACATTGCTGAATATTATCGGTGGACTGGATTCCCCCACTGAGGGGCAGGTAAGTGTCCTGGGCCAGGCTCTAAATGACACGTCCCACAGCGAGCGGGCTCGGCTCCGGCGTAAGCACATGGGCTTTATTTTCCAGAGTTATAATTTACTTCCTGTTTATACGGTTTTTGAAAATGTGGAACTTCCATTGATTCTGAACAAAATTGATCCCCAGGAACGGGATAAAATGGTAGCCCAGGCCATCAAATGGGTGGGATTAAGTGACAAACGTGATTCCCGTCCTGCAATGCTCAGCGGCGGGGAATGCCAGCGGACAGCTATTGCCCGGGCCATTGTACATCAGCCTGCATTGGTCTTGGCCGATGAGCCCACGGCCAACCTGGACGCGGAGAATTCTCATCATATTATGAAAATTCTGGTACGATTAAATCAAGAATTGTCCACTTCTTTCATATTTGCAACTCACGATGAAAAGATCATGGCTTACCTCAGGCACATTATTCACCTGGACGATGGTGAAATAATCGAAGATGAAAAAATTGAAAATCCCAAGGCCAGTGCATAGAGATGCTTTTTAAAATTGCACTGAAAAACCTACTGGGCGCAAGGCTGCGCACTTTTCTGAATGTTCTTGTAACTGCTTTTTCATTTTTCCTGATCCTGTTTATGTCATCCATGTATAATGGTATGCTCCAACACGCCAAGCAGGTTACCATGGATACAGAGATCGCCGGCGGCGCCTACTGGCACCCAGAATATGACCCCCTGGATCCCATGACTTTTGAAGATGCTCATTCAGCACCGCCCACAGCAGTGCAAGCACTTGTGGATGAAAAAAAAGCATTCCCGGTTTTGGTAAGCCAAGCATCCATCTATCCCGGTGGCCGCATCATGCCGGCTATCATGAAGGGTATTCTTCCTGGTCAAAATATTGTTAATATGCCAACAGATGCACTTTCCGGACATGAAGATATAGCCATACCGGTACTTATAGGAAAAGGAATGGCCAGCGATACCAAGCTTGTAGTGGGCGATGCCTTTACAATACGCTGGCTGGATACAGACCGTACCTATGATGCCGATGAAGGGCTGGGTGTCTTGAAAATGAGAGAAGGCGTTTCTGCCCAGACAGCGCCAGAGCTTGCTCCCTTATCTTCCATAAAGAACCTGAGCTTTGACGATTTGCAAAAGAACCGCGATGAATACCTCGGCCTAAGGAAACTGGAATTATAATATCAGACCATTGCATGAAGGTGAGGTGGGGCATTATTGGATTAGGGCAAATGGGGCAATGCTTCGCCAAAGCTAATGAGCTTGTAGCCCACTCCGAGCTGATTGCCGCTGCCAGTACGGATGAACCAAAGCTGAGGGATTTCGCAAATCGTCACGGCGTTGATAAAAAATACGCCTATAAAATGAACAATAAAATTTTAATTGTTGTTGCAAACTATTATGAAGATATTTCAAATCAAATGTTAGACTCAACAATCAATTTTTTAAATAAAAAATTAAAATTCAAAATTTTGAAAGTTCCTGGAATTTTTGAAATACCAGTTATGATATCTAAAAATATTAAAAAATACGATGGATTTATTGCTCTTGGATGCGTTATAAAAGGTGAAACCCCACATTTTGATTTTATTTCAAAAGCATCTATAGAAGGTATAATGAAACTGTCTATAGAAAACAAAAAACCTATAGGAAATGGAATTATTACTTGTTTAAATTTAAAACAAGCTTTAGCTAGAAGAAGTAAAG
>CAJWLO010000009.1 GCA_913043235.1 uncultured Fidelibacterota bacterium | reverse complement strand
ATTTTGTAATTCAAAAAATAAATAGCAAGACCAGCAATGATGGCGTGGCGAATGGTATAGAACAAGAAATACCAGAAAGGAAACCGATCGGCAATGGAAAGATAAAGCATCACCGATATTGTCAGTATAAAATCTGCCAGGGGATCGATCCATTTACCCAGGTGGGTCACTTCATGGGCCCGGCGCGCAAAATACCCGTCCAAGGAATCAGACAAGGCGGCCAAAATAATCAGCACCGCAGCCAGCCAGTTCCAATCAGGCCTGCTCAATGTGTAAATAATGGGGATGGCTGATAGGCCCCTAAGCATGCTGATCATGTTGGCCAGGGTAAGAACCCGGTTCGGATCCTCTATTATTTTTGATGGTCTAAGTTTAAATACGTTCAAGAGTTATATTTTTATTATGGACATGAGAGTTCTCATCAATATCGATAATCTGGTCACAGATTGATTGCACGAAATCTCGGTCGTGGGAAGCAATAAACAAATGTTTGGTTACCATACATTCCTTTAAAAATGACCGTAAAATTACTTTTTGTTTCCGCCCCAGTCCAAAGGTAGGTTCATCCAGTATCAAAAGATCGTACCTGCAGTGCGCCATAAGTACAACGATCAAAGTCCTTAAAGTGACCCAGGGCAGATCAATCCCTGGTCGGTCCGCCACGCGGTCCCATACGATCTGGAAACGAGTAAGCCTGTTATGAAATGTGGTTGAAATTCCAGGATCAAAAATATCATTTTTAATCATGATCTCTATCAGTTCAGCCGGTGTCTTAAACTGGATCAGATGCTCAGGGAACTGATCCACATACCCGGTCAAAATATCAGTCCTATTATTTATAGTGACCTGTAGTTGACCTGAAGATGGCTGAAAACGGCCGCTACAGAGTCCTGCCAGGGTGGTTTTCCCCTTGCCGTTATTTCCCAATAGCCCCAGGCACCGGCATCCACGTACATTAATATCAAAACTACGAAATACTTCCCTATCATCGTACCGAAACACCAGATTCTGGGCAAGCAAGGTCAATTGTCCCGGAGCAATAGAAAACTGATGATAATCCTGTATTTCCTTACTATCTACTTTGATAAAGGAAGACAGGTCTAGCCGCCATCGGCTATCAGAATATTCAAGGTCTGTCCATTCTGATGTAACCCAGACAATGATTTTTTGTTCTTCCTGTGACCACTGTTTCAATGCCGCAATAAATTCTTTCTTATTTGACGCCGACAAGAAGGATAAGCCATCATCGATTAGGATAACCGGGAAATTTGTCTGCATGGCCGTGACCAGATTCAGCATTTCTTTCTCACCTCCAGAGAGAAAGGTGGGATTGCGAGTGGGATCAAATCTGTAAGGAAGCATATCTAGTCCATCCGCTACAATTTTTTCTATTTTTGCAGGATCAAGTCCCGAACACTCGGCTGTAAAGGCCAGTTCACTCTGCAGGTTTCGACCTATGATCTGGTGATCCGGATTCTGGCAGATCACATAACTCTCGCCAGGATGTTCCAAGTCTGTGATGGAAAAATTTTCACGCTGTTTCGGAAGCTCTTGACCGGAAATATGGTTCAAAAAAGCAGTCTTGCCGGAACCGCTTTCCCCATAGATGACATGAATACCTTTATCGAAGGTCACCTGCACAGGTTTAGTCCTAAACTTAATAAATTTGATATTAAATCGTAATTCAATCACGGATCAGACCCCGAACGATCCGGGTGGCAGACCCCAGGTTGCTGTGGATTACATCTGTGGCCGCCAGGCTACTATTAAGGAAATGTTCTTTTTGGGTCAAGAGCATTTCACAGGTGTTAATAAATTCTTCCATTGAATTGATTGCAAATCCCCCGCCGCTTTGCAGGAGTTCTTCTGCTTCTTGGAAATGTTGGTGCCTGGGACCAAAGATTACCGGAAGCCTTGCTATGGCCGGTTCCATTACATTATGGATACCATCTGAGAATCCACCACCGATGTAAGCCATCTGCCCCTGCCAGTATAGAGTAGATAAAACGCCTACAATGCCTAGGATCACTACACGCTCATTAGGTAGAGCCAAGCTTACCTTATCTGTAAACACCACAGGTGAATAACCTTGTTGCTGAAATATATTCCTGTATTTTTCAATGATAACTTTCCCTGGTTCATGGGGCACATACAAGATTTTCAATTCTGGAAACTTTTTGAGCAGTTCCCAGATAGCAGGTAAAACGAATTCATCATCTTCTTGGTGTACGCTACCTAGTATTAGCCTCTTTTCCCTGGATAGAACCGATTCTGTCCGCTCCTGTGTGAAATTTTCTGCTGATTGACTGACCATATCATAGCGCGGATTGCCCAAGACTCTGAACTTTGGTGAGTTTCCTTCCCCTATGAATATTTGTATATACCGGCAATCTTTTTTTGCAATGGTGTATATTGTTGTGAAAGACCGATAAATAGACTGATAAAATTTCTTAATAACGGGGTACATTTTATAAGAGTTATCGTTAATCCGAGCAGCGAAAATATTGATATGAATATTTTTTCTTTTTGCAGACCATATCAGATTAGGCCAAATATCATAGGTAGCAAAGATAAGTTTTTTGGGACGGACCGCTGAGAGCGACCGATGA
Organism: uncultured Fidelibacterota bacterium; assembly: GCA_913043235.1. Classification (GTDB taxonomy): domain Bacteria; phylum Fidelibacterota; class Marinisomatia; order Marinisomatales; family UBA1611; genus UBA2134. The sequence continues at coordinate 66,183 of CAJWLO010000009.1, read as the reverse complement.
ACGCTCCACAGAAAGTCAAAAGGCAGGTACACTTTTAGGTCCATTGCCATACAGGAAGAATTTTGATAGCCCGACGGGGAAAAGAAACTCACCACTGCCACTGAATCCGGTTCCACTTCTTTGACACCTTCCAGCACTGGTCGTATCTGCTGAAACTCTCCAAGACTTGCTGCATGATACCAGTATACAATAGTATTTGGATCAACATTATTAAAGTAATGCTTTAATAATCTATATGTAGATAATCGACCTAAGAATCCGGCCCGAACCTTGGGATTGACCAAACTGAGCAATAGAAATATACAAAATACAATTGGGTACACAATGGTGTTATATAGTAAAAACCAGACTATATTCATAGGTTATCTTCCGGGAAATGTATTATAAACTTGTTCCACAGTGATTGATTCCATACAGACCTGATTGGAACGATAACAGGGACGCTTTCCATTTTGAGAACATGGGCGACACCAAAGATCAGCGTTTTCAATATTCCTGGACTTGGACAGAATTATCCCTGCTCCTGTTTCTTTAGATGTTGGCCCTAGAATCATGGATACAGGAATATTCAAGGCTTCAGCAGCATGAACCAACCCAGTATCGCTACCGAAAACCCTCCGGGAATTTGCCAAGATTGCCAGTGCCTGGCGCAGGTCTGTTTTTCCCGCAAGATTGAGGGCAGTGGGTACTTCTTCCTCAATCTCATAGCAGATCTTGTCTTTTATACTTCCAAGCAGGACAGTATCCACATCCTGGGACTCTTTTAGTAAATGGGCCAAGCGGGCGTATTTTTTAGTAGACCACTGTTTCCTACCCCAGGCAGCACCGGGCACCATGACCACATAATCCTGAGAAATTCCTTCATGTTCAGTTCGTTGCTTTGCACGCTTTTTTTCCTGGAGTGTTACAACCAAGGTTGTTTCAGGAACCGGGTCACCCTCCCGCCAAATCTCTCCTAGATGCTTGTGGTACATAAGCCGCGCATCAAAATTATCATTGAACTGATTGTTGTGGAATTGGAACAGCAACCAGCGCTCCCAGCGCGGTTTTTTCAGCCGAAAGATCTCTTGGTCAATCGGGAGCCCCACAAGCCAAGATCGCAGAGAGTTATGAAGGTCAAAGATTAGATCATAATGTTTTTTATTGAAATATTTACCCAACTGCCAGTGGTAGCGGATAGAAGATGTCTTTCTTAAGGGAATCAGGGCATCAATATGAGGATGAAACTCCAAAAGATTTGCAAACGGTTCAAGGGTTAGAAAGGTGATGTGCCCATTGGGAAATGCGCTACGTATTGTTTCCAGTGGAGAGGTAACCTGCACAATATCGCCAATGGAACTGAAGCGTATGATCAGGATCCTAGGGGCTGGGGTCATGGTTTACCTTGTCCGAAAAGCGTTAAAGGTAACCAGGTCTATCATGGACTGCTTAACCGGAGAATCTGGGTAAAATGAAATTGCGTCCAGGGCTTTATTGGAGAATTCCTCTAATTTTTTACTGGAATAGGTTAAGCCGCCTGATGTATCCACCAAGTCATAAATTTCTGCCATGACCTTGGTTGTTTTCTTTCTTACACCTAGGAGCCGTTTCAATTTCCGTCTAGCAATCCTGGATAAATTATCAAAAGAATAGATAAGAGGCAGAGTCATTATATTTTTTTTCACATCGCCCCCATTGTTCTTCCCAGTTTCGTTCTCACTTCCCATAATGTCAAAAAGGTCATCTTTGATCTGGAATGCTATACCCAAATTATCGCCAAAATCATAAGTAGCTCTCCGGTCCTTTTCATTCTTGGAGGTGGTGATGGCACCCAGCTCACAGCTAGTAGCAATGAGGGAAGCTGTCTTCTGACTGATCATATCAAAATACACTTCTTCAGTCATGGTGCCGGTGATACTTTTTTCGATCTGCAGGATTTCACCAGAACTTAGTTTTTCTGCTGTAGCGGATATTTGTTCCAGAGCCGTAAAATCCTTGATCCCAATCATATTGATCAATGCCTTACTAAGGATAAAATCTCCCATGAGTACAGAAACCTTATTTTTCCAGATCCTGTTAATAGAAAGTTTTCCTCGTCGTAAGGTGCCATCATCCACTACATCATCATGGATCAAGGTAGCAATATGGAGCAGTTCCATCATAGCCGCTGCCCGATAACTGTTTAAGGTTGGCTTACCGCACAGTCTGGCTGATAGAATGGTCAAGATCGGCCTGATATTCTTGCCCCGGTTTTTAATCATATATTTAGAGATGGAATTGATCAGGCGGACCTCCGATTTAAGCGCATTCTCGAATTCCTGCTGAAAAATCTTGATATCATCAATGATAGGAACAGTGATCTGCTTCAGTGTAACCAAATCTTTATGCATTTTTAAATGAAATTAACATCCTACCATTATAAATCAAACGGGTTCCCGACGGTGATTCACAATCCATGAAACACCGATGCTTATTTCGTAGAGTACCATCAATGGTATGGCCATCATCAGCATAGATACAGGGTCCGGCGGGGTAATAAAAGAAGAAAGAATTAAAATAGTCACAACAGCGTGGCGTCGAAAATGGCGCATAAAGGGCGGTGTTAATATACCGATCGCAGATAAAAATAAGGATATTACGGGTAGCTGAAAGACCAAGCCTGATCCCAGAAGCAGCCAGGCTAGAAAACTGAAATAGTAGGTAATAGAAAAATTATTTTCGACTAGGTCCGCACTCATACCACTGAAAAATTCTAGTGAAAACGGTATAAGGATCAAATAGCCAAAACTAACCCCGATTATAAAGGAAATACACGAGAACATCACGACTGGGAGAGCATAACGTTTCTCATTGATTTTCAATCCTGGCGTCACAAATTTCCAGATCTGGTAGACCACTATCGGCATAGCAATTATAAACCCAGATATAAAAGCAATAAACCATTTAATTAAAAACATGCCTTGAACAGTTAATACCTGCAGTGTGATAGGATGGGATGTGACCAAGGTGGGTTTGAGCATTATTTCCAAGATCCAGTCAATATAGCCAAAGGAAACAGCAGATCCGATAACAATAGCCAATAAACTTTTAATAATGCGCCACCTGAGTTCTTCTAAGTGGTCTAAGAAGGCCATCTCACTTGCAGAATCAGTTGTCATCTAGAGTCCTATTTTTTAATAATATATTTGCAATATCCATAGGCGCGCCCAAAACTGTATCCAGTGAACTAGCAGCCTGTTCAAGAACGGTAGTTTTTTCAATAGTCCAGAATTCATCTTCCAATTTTTCCCGGATTAATTCGGAAACACGGCTTTTAAATCGTTCCATCCTACAAGTATCCAACTGTCCATTGGTTTCCATTAAGTCAAGTAAATTCACGAGCCCTAGGTATAATTCCGGTATTCCCAATCCTTGGGTCGCAGTGGTTTTGAAAACCGGTGGTTCTTGTCTACCATGTTTTGAAAAATTGTGCAAGACATTCTTCAGCATTGACGCCAGGTGGTTTGCACCTTCCCGGTCCGATTTATTGACTACGAAAAGGTCCGCAATTTCAATCAATCCCGCTTTCATTAATTGGATCTCATCGCCTGACTCAGGTACCAGAACAACGATGGTAATATCAGTGGCTTTGGCTACATCATATTCTCCTTGTCCCACACCCACTGTTTCAAAAATAATCATATCTTTTCCGCTGGCAGCCAATACATCGCCTGCATCCTGAACTTTTCTAGCCATTCCACCACGGTTCCCTCGGCTACCCATACTGCGGATAAAGACCCGTTCATCCCAGGCATATTTATTCATGCGCACCCGATCTCCCAGCAATGCACCACCTGTAAAAGGGCTTGTGGGGTCCACTGCAATAACACCAACCGTTTTTTTATTCGATAAACAGGTATCGATCAATTCATTGACAAGTGTACTCTTTCCTGCGCCGGGAGGACCGGTAATTCCAACCCTAGGGGCACGAAGATTCTGGGTGTAAAGTTCGCTAAATAATCGATCCTGTAATGGATCATCATTTTCAATCAAGGTAATGGCCTTGGCGACTGCGCCGGTCTCACCGGCTATAATCCCCGGGATTAAATTTTTGGACATGATTAGTCAAATTCCCTTTGAAACTGTAAATAATCAATAATGGTCAACTTCCTGCCTTCACGCTGAATAAAACCGCTTTGTTCCAACAATACTAGTGCCCGGGAAACAGTTTCCCGTGAAGTGCCTGCCATATTTGCGATATCATGCTGATAAGGAAATTTTCTTATCTTCACGTGACCTCGCTTGATTGTGCCCTGTTCATCTGCAAGACGCAGGATACAGAGCCCTACTCTTTTTTCCGCATCGCTCAAAGTTAGGCTGGCGATCTGAAGATCGCTCTTGCGCAGCCGGATGGTCAATTCCTTTAACAACTGGATACTCACTCGAGGATATTGTTCAAGCGTTGCCATAAAATCGTCTCTATTTAATACTAAGACTTTAGTTTCCTCCAGAGTCATTACATTTGCAGATCGAGTCTCTCCATCCAAAAGTGACATTTCCCCGAAAAAATCACCAACGGTGATGATTGCCAGAATCACTTCCCGTCCTTCCTTACTTGAGCGGGTGATCTTGACACTGCCCTGGGTAATAAAAAAACACTGCTTCCCTTCCGTTTCTTCCATGACGATAAACTCACCTTTAGAGAAAGAACTAAGGGACATATTTTTGGCGATGGATGTGAGCTCCGCGTCCTTTAAATCGGAAAATATAGAAACAGACTTTAAATAATCGGCATGGTCCATAGCTTCGACATTATTATCGATATAGAATAACGGTTCATTGACAGTAAAAATAACTAGGATGTAATTTACGCTTCTATTTTCTAAAGGAATTGTATTAATATGGACAGACATCCACAACAATTAAAAAGAGAACGCCAGGATAAAAAGCGCCGGGCCCGTAATATAGCCGACATGTCTATGTTAAGAACCCATATCAAGAGTGTACTCCAGTCTTCCGATAAAACAGAAGCTGAAAAATTATACACGAGTGCTGTGAGAGTGATTGATAAAGCAGTAAAAAAGAATTTGATCCATCAGAATACGGGTGCTCGACGAAAATCTCAGATCACTCTTCACCTTAATTCTCTCAGTTAATCCAGTAATACTGAATTTAACCGACACTTTTACTTTTCAGGGACCTGATAGTTTGGAGCTTCTTTAACAATCCGCACTTCGTGCGGATGGTTTTCTTTTACTCCCGCATTACTGACCCGTATAAAATTAGCCTGCTGCCGAAATTCTAAAATGGTCCTGCACCCACAATAGCCCATTGCAGCCCGTACACCTCCGAGTAATTGGTGAATGGTGTTTTTTACTGATCCTCGAAAAGGAATTATACCCTCAATACCTTCGGGAACTAATTTTGTGGCTTCTGCACCTTCCTGAAAATAACGGTCGCCGCTACCGCTCTGCATAGCACTCATAGAACCCATGCCTCGATAGGATTTATACTGACGACCTTCATAAAGTATAAACTCACCTGGACTCTCTTCCATGCCTCCCAGCAGACTGCCCAGCATCACGGAATCGGCACCAGCAGCCAGTGCTTTGGCTATGTCGCCACTATAACGCAAACCACCATCAGCAATGATGGGAATATCCGCATCCTGGGCCGCGTCCACCCCATCCATAATAGCCGTTAATTGGGGCACACCAACTCCAGCAATTACACGGGTTGTACAACTCGCTCCCGCTCCTATACCTATTTTAATGCAGTCAGCGCCTGCATCGATTAATGCTTTTGTACCTGCACTGGTGGCTACATTTCCAGCGACCACTGCAGTACCAGAAAATTTGGCTTTCATATTTTCCACAAGACTAATTACACCTTTTGAATGTCCGTGGGCTGTATCTATGAAAATAGCATCCACATCTGCATCGACCAGTGCATCGGCTCGGTCCATGCTATCGATAGTAACTCCTATTGCCGCTCCTACTCGCAAGCGCCCTTTACCATCTTTACAGGCATATGGAAAATCTTCTTTCTTCTGTATATCCTTTACCGTGATTAATCCGGATAAATTACCAGTTCCATCTACCACCAACAGTTTTTCAATGCGATGCTTCTGCAATATCTTCTTGGCCTTTTCCAAAGATGTTCCAGTGGGGACTGTTATTAAGTTCTTTGATGTCATCTGAGAAGAAACAGACAAGCTGTCATCCGCATGAAATCGAATATCCCGGTTGGTAATAATTCCAGCCAGTTTCCCTTTATCCACAACGGGAAGACCGCTGATCTTAAACTGGGCCATAATTTTTTTAGCTTCTCCAATGTTGCTCCCAGCATCTACTGTGACAGGATTGATTATCATGCCGCTTTCAGACCTTTTTACACGGTCGACCATAGCTGATTGTTCATCTATCGATAGATTTTTATGAATAACACCTAATCCTCCGGCACGGGCTAGCGCAATAGCCATTGCGCTTTCAGTAACCGTATCCATAGCGGCACTGATTACAGGCACATTGAGTTGGATTTTTCGAGTTAATCGGGTACTCAACCAAACATCCCGAGGAAGGACTGATGATTTTTGCGGTACCAGAAGAACATCATCAAAAGTTAGTGTCATAGAGAATGGTGGTCGGTTGCTCATAGTCAATCCAGTTTCATATGTTTGGTTAGGGTTCCCAGCACTTCTCCAGTACGTATTTTTTCAGAAATAATTTCTATTTCTCGGGATAAAACACGGTCCCTAGAATCAAAATCGCAAATAGAACACACAAGATTCAAAACAGGTTTTGTCCCTTTCCCAGGAATGATATTATTAAATGCCAATTGATTGGCAGCTGTTGCCACAAGCATTTCAATAGCAAGAATAGTTTCTAGATTTTTCTGGATCTGGAAAAGTTTTTGACCCGCCCAAGGTGCCATACTAACCAAATCTTCCTGACCTCCAGATGTGGGCAAGGAATCTATACTGGCTGGATGGGCCAGAGTTTTATTTTCTGATGCCAACGCAGACGAAGTTACATGGGCCATCATATAGCCCGATTCAAGACCTGCTTTCGCAGCTATAAACGGCGGGAATAAATCAGGAATACCTCTCATAAAATAGTAAATACGGCGTTCTGCAATGGCTCCAAATTCTGAAAATGCCATAGCTAAAATATCCATCGCCTGAGCCATATGTTCACCATGAAAGTGTCCAGAACTAATCACTTCGCTGTTTGTTAGAATTAAGGGATTATCACTGACGCTATTTATTTCATTATGGATCATCTGTGCAGCACCAGATATGCTGTCTCGGCAGGCGCCATGGATATGAGGAATACAACGGAAACTATAGGGGTCTTGAACTTGACCACAATCTGAATGGGAACTAACAATTTTGCTGCCCTTTAACATTTTAAATACATTGCGCGCCGTATCACGCTGGCCCTTATGAGCTTTCAATTCATGAATATCCCCCCGGAATACGTTACGACTAGAGAGACTGTTCTCTACTGCAAGTGCACCTGACACATCGGCACAGATAGCAAGGTTATGCCCGTCGAGCAGAGCCTTAATGGCCATGGCAGTGGAGATCTGGGTTCCATTGATGAGACTCAGCCCTTCCTTGGGATGCAGTATTAGAGGCGCCACCTGGGCTTTTTTCAATGCAGATTGGGTTGTCATTTTTCGACCATTATAAAATACATGCCCTTCACCGATAATTGCCAATCCAAGATGCGATAAAGGAGCCAAGTCTCCGCTAGCTCCCACTGATCCTTTTTCTGGAATTAAAGGAATGATATCTTTATTCAGAAACTGGATTATCTTTTCTGCCAATGCTAAACGAACACCGCTGAATCCTTTCACAAAGGTTAACAGTTTCAACACCATTGCTGATCGTACTAGACCGAGTTCCAAAGGTGTACCCACACCAGCGGCATGGCTACGAACTAGATTAACTTGCAGGGTAAATTGATCTTCTTGATCAATACGTATATCACTCAGATTCCCAAAACCTGTATTAACTCCATAAATTGTTTTTCCAGAAGTAATAATTTTTTCCAGGCGTTTATGGGATTTTTTGAGATTTACAACGGACCTACCTGTGAGGACAACCCTAACTGGACCAGTGAAAAGTGGCGCAAATTCCTCTACATTAAAGATTCTGGGTGAAATACGCAGGGTTTCCATTGGTTAATTTATGGAATTTGTATAATTCATTCCAACGTATGGCCAACATATTGGCGGGTTATTTGATAGTATCAAATTCCGAAAATACTTCCATCTCTACCGGAAGAGACTGCTGAAATATTTCACCATATCTCTTGGAAACAATCCTGTTATCCAGGCAAATAAATTTTCCCGAATCATAGGAAGTGCGAATCAAACGTCCGAAGCCCTGTCGAAAACGAACTGCGCATTCTGGCAGAGAATATTCCATAAAACTGTTGCCGCCATTACGACTGATATGGTCTGAATAGGATTTTATCAATGGCTCTGATGGTACATCGAAGGGTAATTTCACCAGGATCAGTATCTCCAGTAGATCACCTGGAAGATCCACACCCTCCCAAAAACTGTTAGTTCCAAATAAAATCCCGCTTGAATTGCGGTGCATTCCTCTAATAATACCTGGTCGGGATGCACCACGTATTTGCGCAAACAACGGTAAATCCTTTCCGCCTGGCTTGTCCCGCATACATTCAGCCGTATCTGATAATAATTTTCGAGCCGTAAAGAGAACCATGATCCGTTTTTGAAATTTTTTATGAAGATAATAAACCAAATCTGAGATCAAATCAGGTTCCATGGCTAGTATCCGACCGCCTCCGTATTGATAGTATTTTACCTGCTCCATATAATGGAATGGACTTAAAAACTCTCTGGTGATTACATTATCACAATCATCAAGACCTGTCCGTCTTAGAAAATAATCAAACGAATCATTGACCTTCAATGTTGCCGAGGTCAGGACACAATAATCCAGACGCTTGAAAAATATACCCTTTAACGTATCAGAAACATCAATTAAGGAAGAATGTAGAGAAATATTCAACCTTTGTTTATGTGTTCCATAATGGCGATAATCACCCTCCATCCAGTATACCCAGTCTGGATCTTGCTGCTCTGTTAATCTGATCAATGAATTGCTGATCATGGTTATAGTCTCTAACCCACGATCCAGAACAGGGTGCAGTAAAGGATAATCGGTACGGGTAGGATCCATTTCCAGGATAGTTTTCCTGATTTTTTCTAATAGGATAATGATTGATCCCAATCCTAGTTTTAATGCTTTCAATTCAGTAGTCACCGGCGCAAATATTTTATTAATGCTACCCAGAATTGGCTTTTCCTGATATTGTTTTTTCGGATTGAAACGAGTTTCATTATCATCATTCAATGCTTGCATGAAATCCTTTAGTGAATCTTGTACTTTTTTTACTGAGTCCTGCAATTCATCTCGTAATTTGATTACACCTGGCCTAATTTCATTGATCTGCTGCAAGAGATTATTCCAGTTCATGGATCTAGGATGTGCTGGGTCTACATTTTGCAATAATAATGAAGTGCCTTTTTCACTCCATTCAATTTTGAATTGATCATAAGCGCTTTTAACTAGGTTATGGGCCTCATCAATGATAACTGCGTTAAACTCTGGTAAAAATCCAGGCTTGTCTGCTTCCATAAGTAGCAAGGAATGATTTACCACAATGGTATGGGCACTGTATAGGGACTGACGCAACTGCCCATAATAACAACCACGATGACGATTACATATTTCTCCAGTGCAAAACCCAGGCTCGCTGCAAAAAGATGATTTTAACCAGGAACGCCTTGCATTGAAAAAGCCTGAACATTCAGAAATATCCCCTGTTTTGGTCCAATACAACCAAAATATTATGGGTAATAATGTTTCCACATCCTCATTATCCATGGTATAAGTATCTGCGATCATCCAGTCAAACCGTGTTTTGCAAATATAATTATTCCTACCTTTCATCATTACAGCCTTTATAGGTATATCCATGGTTTTAGCCAACTGAGGCAGGTCCTTATAAAATAATTGGTCCTGCAAGTGTTTTGTATGACAGGAAACCACCGTTGGACCAACCTGTTCCAAATGACTTGATCGTTTAAATGCACCAAACAAATAAGCCATGGTTTTCCCCAAACCTGTACCTGCTTCTGCCACACCAATGCAGCGGCTCCCTGATAAAATCTGATCCGCATTCAAAGCATATTTCATCTGATTGTGCCGGGATTCAAAATTCGGATGCACTTCTTTTAGTAATCCATTCGGGCCAAATACATCTTCCGCTCTGATTTCTGTAGCATCGTTACTGCCATCCCAACGAAATGTGTTTGTTTTTAAACCATGGTCATGTTTGACCCGTGTAAGTCCGCTGGAGATGTCACCCTTCTGGATCAGGTGATTGGCCAGGTCCACATAAAGATTTTTATTGGGTATCTCAGCATGCTTTACCATAGTCAGTATCTTTGTGAGCAATTCCAAGGGATACCCTGCCAGTTCTTCAACCAAGTGCAAAAATATCAAACCGCAGTTTTCTGTATCTTTTTCAGCTCGGTGGACACCCTTAGCAGATAAACCGAAAAATTCTGATAATGAACTCAAATTGAATACTGCCTGATCAAATAATAAACTGCGTCCTAGTTGCAAGGTATCATATAAAGGATTAGATACTTCGTCCTTATCAAAGCGTTCACATAGTGACTTTAAAAAGCTTTGGTCAAAACGAATATTATGAGCCACCAGTGGATCTTCTCCTAAGAAGGAAAGCAATTCATCAATAATTTCGCCTTCCTGAGGTTTCTTTCGTACCATCTCATTGGAAATACCCGTGATCCGCGTGATCATGGGCGGAATAGGCTGGTCAGGATTCACCAGAGTTACAAAACGATTAGTGATTTCTCCATCTACAAATCGGAGCGCAGCAATCTCTATAATACGGTCTGAAACTGGATCCAGACCTGTGGTTTCGAAATCGAACGCTATGAAATTAGATAAATTGACTAATTTGAGAAGTTCTTTCCGATCCATTCTGATATACCTTCAGGAAAATAAAATTTTAAAATAGAACATGGGGCTGGAGAGTTCATCCCTTGGAATTTCATTGGATAGCATGCTGGAGATAATCTCCCTCACATCTTTGTTTCGTGCACCTCGTCCAATCACAAAGTTCAACAGAAATCTATAACGCGCCAGGCTCTGGAGTTTAGTACTGGTTCGTAATTCACTGCCGATTTCGCCCCATAATAGCTTATCATATTCTGCAAGTTCTGATTCGGAATAATCACGTGTTTCCCTACATTTTCTTGCAACCTCTATAGCGTATTTACCTGAGACCATAGCATTTCCTATACCTTCTCCTGTAAACGGATCAACCAGTCCAGCAGCATCTCCCAGCAATAGAAATCCATTGCCATAGTTTTTTCGGTGAATACTTCCTAAAGGAAGATTCCAACCAACTGGTGTTTCTAGTTTTTTTGCATGACTAAAACGCTGCTTGAAATAATCGTTCTGTATCAATTCATCCAGTATTTGGCGTAAGGTCCTTTTTTCTTTTTTTGCATCATTCTTACTGAGGCCAAGACCAATATTAGCCCTGCCTTCACCTGCAGGAAACAACCAAAAATATCCAGGGTTTAATTCTTTCACATAATGGAGCTCAATCTGGTCTGTTAATCCATCCACACCTTCAAAATAACATCTAAGGGCTACTGAAGTATGTTCCATCTCCATTTCATATACGCCTAGTTTTCGGGACACAATGGATGTTGGGCCATCACACCCAAGCACCAGTGGTGCTCTTATCTCCTGTTCAAGTCCATCATTTGTTTTTCCTTTTATACCCGCCACAAAATCGTTTTCAAAAATAAGATCCTGGACAGTAAACCCTTGCCTTGTATCCGTCACAGCATCTGCTTTCTTAAATAGAAAATTATCAAAGATTTTCCTGGGGATCACAAATCCTTTTGTGATTTGGTCATTATTTTCATTTCCTTTTAAATAAACATCAAATATTTTATTTTTTGGGCTTCCAAAGGTGAGTCGATTAATCACCGACCCATCCAAGTCACCCAAATCTTCCAATAGGTCCAGTTCCTTTAATATGCGTACACTTTTTCCGGATAATGCATCACCACAGACCTTATCCCTTGGAAAAACAGCCTTGTCTATGAGAAGTGTTTTTAAACCGTATTTGTGAGCATATAATGCTGCGGCACACCCGGAAGGCCCGGCACCAACAATCACTGCATCATACATAATGGGATGCTTCGTCGAAATCTACTCCGAATGAAGGATGAACAATACCGTAACGGAAATAATTAATTATTCTAAAAGTGAAGAATAAAACAGCCAAGGGAATTAAAAACCAGGGAGCTCTAACACATAAAAATAAGGAAAATATAAACAGCGGATAAAATCGGGCCCGCTGCAGATGCCGTACATGGTTTGTAAAAACCATTGCAACTAGGGAAAAAGGTAAGTTCACCATAGATACGGTACTTAGAATAGGGTCATCAAAATAAATACCGAATATCACGGCCAATCCAAAAAGAAGGCAGGATAAACCCAGAAACATGAATTTATTATCCCAGTGTTCCACATTCCACTCTCCTTTAATATCATCCAGCACTAAGGTAAATTGGAATACCAGAAGTCCAGCAGCAAACCCAACAATGTACGGTAAGGTATTCAATAGGAATCTATCCCAATCATTGACATAGCCAATGCCGCCTATCATAATAAAAAGTAAGGCCAGAGCACAGTGGACAGCAAAACCCGATTCATTCAACCGTTTGGATCCTGCAATCCAGAGTGACTTGGGATGAAGTACTATTATAAACAGTAAAGAACTGATCATTAACCTGAGCAAACCACTGGTCCAGGTCGACCAATCCCAGTATAAAAATCTATCATCCAAACCAGAAGCCAGTGTAGTACCTGTTACGGTCAGGGACCATATAACAAATAACCGGATTACAGCGAACTTATCGAGTAATTCACCTATCTTGCTTAGGGCGGTGCGACACCTTTCATACGGGCCTGAATCTTTTGGGAAAATGCGGGCAACAAGCATGATTTATCCTATAACGGCAGTCCCGGTTATTTTTGCAATAATTTCATTCAAGATAATAAATCCAACCACCATGGCAGAAACTAGCAGTAAAATAACTGCAATACGGGAATCAATTTTTTTACTTGATATGCCCATATATAATTCATCAATAAAATTAGGAACGCCCCAATGGAAAAGTACAAATAATGCGGTCAGCATACCACCGATAGGTAACATATATTTTGATGATAAATAATCCATAAAATCAAAAAAGGTTATATCCATGAATGCAGTTAAATTGATACTCCCTCCAAGAGATAATGAACAAAATACCCCTACCACAGTTATCACAACACCGAACTGGATCGTCGCTTTGGTTCTTGACCATCCTTTTTGATCAATAAAATATGCAGTGACAACTTCCAAGATTGAAATCGCCGATGTCAGGGCTGCCATAAAAAGTAGAATAAAGAACAATGATCCCCATAATGTACCGGCAGCCAACTGTGGAAAGACGGAAGGAAGAACTACGAAAATAAGCCCTGGTCCTTCTGCTGGATTGGCCCCCAAAGCGAACACAGTAGTAAAAATGGCCACCCCTGCCAACATGGCAATGGCGGTGTCCAAGGCAATCACCCATAGAGCAGAATTCAATAAATTTTGTTCCCGGTCAAGATAACTCCCATAAGTAACCATGGTGCCCATTCCCAAGCTAAGAGTAAAAAATGCATGCCCCAGAGCAAGTACTATAGCGGAAGCTGTCAGGTCCTCAAATCGTGGATTAAATAAAAATGATATGCCTTCCAGACCGCCTTTCAACGTTATGCCTCGCACAGCTAAGACAGCCAACAAAATAATAATCAAAGGCATCATAACCTTCGCCCATTTCTCAATACCGCCTTTCACACCATGAACAATGACCCAAATACATACAGCCATAAAAATAATCTGGTATAGCACTGGTGACCAGGTTCCGGTAATAAAATTATTGAAAAGACTGCCAGCCGCTTCCGGATCCCCTTTTAATACATTGAAGCCACCCGTGAGAGAAACAATAATATATTTGAGAATCCATCCACCAACAACGCCATAAAATGACAGGATTACAAAAGCAGATGCGACACCTAGAAATCCAACCCATTTCCAGGCTGTATTAGGAGCCAGCGTTTCAAAAGCACCTACAGGACTCAACTGTGTTTTGCGACCAATGACAAATTCAGTAATCACAATGGAAAGACCAACCACCAGAATACATAATAAGTATATAAGTGTAAAGGCTGCACCACCATTTTGCCCAGCCATATGTGGATATTTCCAAATATTACCAATACCCACAGCGGACCCAGAGGCAGCCAGAATAAACCCCAGTTTTGACCCCCAGTGTTCCCTATTCTTCATCTTGGTTTTTCTCCTTTTGTATACTTTCAATATTTGTATTCATTATTTCATCGAATGGCTGCAAATGGGCATCCACCACAGCGTCCAGCATACCAAATAAATAAATAAATCCCATCCACCAGGCATACTTATTTCGTTTTTCAAGATAACGGTGTTTCCTCAGTGAGTAATTACCGTGGTCATAATTATTATAATATTTAGAATTTTCCATCCAGGCCTTTGTTGCACTGGCTTCCAGACCCATGAATATCATCGCCTTGATCCACTTATCGTTATAAAGCTGGCCGCCGCCAGGAACCAAGGAAAATAAAAAAGCTGTTTTTGGGCGTTTATAAGCAGATGTATCCACATCTTGTCCAATTATAAACTCTACTACCAGAATGAAAATAATGATAAAGCGGGTGCTCATTCACTTGTGCAGGCCACGCATTCAATTTCTACTTTTGCATCCATGGGCAGTGCCGAGACCTCCACAGTTGACCTCGCAGGAAAATCCACACCTTGAAAAAAAGTTTTAAAAGAATCATTTACGAGATTAAAACCATTTAAATCTGTAACAAATACAATCAATTTCACTATGTGTGATTTATCGGCTCCTACTGCATGTAGTATGACATCAATATTTTGTAAAGCACGTAATGTCTCTTTTCCGATACCTCCTTCCACAATCTTGCCAGTATTATGATTGATACCCAGTTGTCCAGATGTATAAATAAACCCGTGGGATTGCACCGCCTGGTTGTAGGTGCCGATCGCGGAAGGAGCATTAAGTGTATGAATTATTTTTTTCATTAATTAAATTTTTTCTCTAGGCGCATACAGAATAAACCCACATACGGTTCAATACACGCAACCCATTAATATCTGCCGTATATAATCTTTTTTTCAGTGCCATATTAACTGATTTCTATGGATTGTGAAGCACCTAACCGAGTCAATTGTGCATTGCAGATAACATTTGCTGTGCAGAATCAAATCTTGGTATTTTCTTTTCCCCTTTTTCTAAATAGACCATATACCCTTTCCCAATAAATGCATACTGGATACTATCCCAGTTCGGTTAAATAATTAATTATCAATTCTTTTGTTTGGTCCATGGCCTTCTCAATCATTTCCAAATCGGAACCACCAGCCGTTGCCAAATGTGCTTTTCCACCACCACCGCCACCCATAAAACCACCAATGGACTTTGCTAAGGAACCTGCATTTTGACCTAGGGCAATAATACCATCTGCCACAACCACAACTGCCGATGGTTTCTCATCGCCAGCCATAAAAAGGACACCAATTCCCGAATCCAGTTTTTCTCGCAGTGCATCTCCAATACGTTTCAAATCATCTATACTATTGGCTTCAAGCTTTTCAACAAGGACCTGATACCCATTTACAGATTCTATTTTATCTATTAATTTAGTCAAACTAAGGCCGGAATCCGACGAGAGCTGCCGCAAGCGTTTTTCCAATTCTTTCCGTTCCAATAACATGCCGCTGACCCGATCCAGCAATTGATCAGGAGGCGTATTGAGTAACTTGTGAAGTTTATACAAGACGGTGCTGTTCGCCTGCACTCTAGAAATGGCTCCATGACCTGTTAAAGCTATGATCCGGCGAACACCAGTAGCCAGTGAAGATTCTTCAGTAATTTGAAAGAATCCTATATCACCAGTGCGATCTACATGAGTACCACCGCATAATTCCATAGAGAATTCCCCAATCTGAATCACACGTACATCATCACTGTATTTTTCACCAAATAATGCTTCCGCTCCAGCTTTTTTTGCTTCATTGAATTTTTTAACTGAAACTTCTAAAGTGTTATTTAAAAGAATTTGCTGGTTTACAATATTCTCAATTTCCAATATTTGCTCTTTGGAAATCTTTTCATAATGGGTCAGATCAAACCGTAAATATTCAGGGTGGACAAGAGATCCTGCCTGATGAACATGATCACCCAGCACCAACTTCAAGGCCTTATGCATCAAATGGGTTGCCGTATGATTCCTGCGAATAGAATCTCTGCGCAGAATATCTACAGCACATTCGACCGGTTCTACAATTTTATGAGTATTAAAATCTCCTATGCAAATGTGAATAAAAGAATGGTTTTCTTTCTTCACATCCCTGACCGAAAGTTTAATATCTTTCCCCTTAATCGTTCCAGTATCTCCTATCTGTCCACCTGATTCAGCGTAAAAGGGCGTTTTATCCAGTACGATCAGCCAATCTTTCCCTTGTTGGGCATATCTTCGAATCGTGGATGTCGATGTTAGTGTATCATACCCTAAAAATTCGGAGTCGATGCCGTCGGATATAGTGATCCAATTAACGGTTTCACCTATAGCCTTAAATTTTCCAGCATCTCTGGCTCGCTGCTTCTGGTGCATCATAGCTTCATCAAACCCCTTCACATCTACATCGAATCCACGTTCCCGTGCTATTAACTGGGTCAGATCCAATGGAAAACCATAGGTATCATATAATTTAAATGCTTCATCTCCGGTAATCTCTTTGTCACCTGTTGCTAAAGTAATTTTATCTAGATGGATCAAACCGCGGTCAAGCGTTTGATTAAAGGCTGATTCTTCCGCCTGGATCACTTTTTTAATATGAGTGCTTTTTTCCACCACTTCAGGAAATGTTGAACCCATGACACTACTAACTGTTTCCACGAGTTTAAACAGAAATGGATCATGCAATCCCAGGAGACGACCAAACCGTGCTGCACGACGCAAAATTCTACGCAATACATACCCTCGACCTTCATTGGAAGGCAAGGCACCATCAGAGATGGAAAAACAAAGCATACGAATATGATCGGCAATCACTTGGTGTGCAATCAGATTATCCTTGCAGGAAGAATTAGAAATGGATTCTATTTTTTGAATAATAGGTTGAAACAGGTCCGTCTCGTAATTACTGGTCTTTCCCTGTAGTACTGCGGCTATACGTTCAAGACCCGCACCAGTGTCCACATGTTTTTCCGGAAGGTCCTCCAGGGTGCCATCTTTCCGACGGTTATTCTGGATAAAAACCAGATTCCAAAGCTCCCAGTATTTATCAGATTGATTGACACCATCCGGTATCTGTTCATCAGTATCCATACCAACAAAATAATGGATTTCTGAGCAAGGGCCACAGGGACCTGTGTCACCCATTTCCCAGAAATTATCTTTTTTACCACATTTTAGTACCCGTTCCGGGTCAATATCTGTTACCTCAGTCCACAGAGAAAATGCTTCTTCGTCACCATCGTAGACTGTAGCCCACAAACGATTTTTATCCAGTTTCCAAATCTCCGTGATTAATTCCCAGGCCCAGGAAATCGCTTCTTTTTTATAATAATCACCGAAGGACCAATTCCCCAGCATTTCAAAAAAGGTATGGTGGAAGTTGTCCAGGCCCACTTCTTCCAGATCATTATGCTTACCGGACACGCGTATGCATTTCTGGCTGTTGACAACCCGCAGGCTTTCCGGTTCTGTCTGGTTTAAAAAGTGCGGTTTAAATTGGTTCATACCCGCATTGGTAAAAAGTAAGGTAGCATCGTCCAAAGGTACCACCGGGGAACTACGTACAAATTGGTGCTCTTTTTCCTTGAAAAAATCTATGAATGACTGCCGAATCTCTTTTGTAGTCATTATTAAAATGAAAAGGATGTTTCAATACTGGTCATATTAAGCATTTCACCCTTATCAGTCACATCTCCATCCCCATTTAGGTCTCTGAAGGACCTACGGAAAATATAATTAAGTACCATTCCGTTGCCCAGTTCCAGCCCAATTTTATATCCGGTGATGGTCGATTCAGAATATTCAAATTCAAAAGGATTCGGAACATTCCTCTGTTGATAAAACCAATTTGCCATTTTAATCCGGCTGATTGATTGTCTTAGTTTTACCGTTGCTGTAAAACTTTGGTTTGTCTCTTCCTCGAAATCCTGCGGCCCGTCCTGCCACTGTTCCCCATGAAGATTTTGATAACTGAGTCCTCCCTGAAGAAGGGAACCCAAGTCAACGGTTAAACGGGAAAAATACCCATTCTGTTTACCAAATTTTCCAAGTTTACTGGCTTTGGTCACAATAGTACCTGTATTACCAGCAAGTGTAGTCGCGGTAATGCTAGAAAATGTGGCCCGTTCTATTTCATAAGAACGGTTAAAATAGCCAAACTCAAATTTACCATTGGGCATCATTCTGTATTCCCAGCTGAACCTGGCTGGACCAAAAGAAGCAGAAATACCCAGCGGAGTTACTCCTATACCCAATGGTTCCCTCTCCAAGGTCTTTGGATTATTGGTCTTACCAATCAATGCTGCGATCTGGGTATAAACATGAACGGAGAGATTCCCCTGGGAAAAAAGAGGTCTGCCGAGATCAATAGCAAAGGATTGAACAGATTCACTTTCTTTTTTGATGTTAATCGGTTCCGGTTTGGTTGGAACACCATCGGTATCAAGAACAATACCATACAATGGATAGGTAAAACTAGAATCGGTCCATCCGTCTCCATCCACATCAAACTCATTAAGGGTATCGTTATCTGCCCAGCCATCACCATCTGAGTCTAGCCAATATATTTTATCGTTAGGGAAATCATCCACCAGATCCGGTCTGCCATCCCCATCTCGATCTTTAAGGCCAAGGTACTGATTACGATCCGCTGCAAAGGATATACCCATCGTAAGGCTACCAGGTACTCGGCCAGAAACACGCATCCCAGATAAACCAAGATTCTCTTTGAAATCGTTGGTAAACCCATAAATATCCAGATCAAAAGCTCGTAACCGGGCTTCCATGCCCACCTTGCGAACCTGAGGATATAAAATTGAATTGGAATAGCCGTTAGCCAGGACGCCATACCCCATGGATACATAATCTAGGGCCCCTGCCCTAAAATAATAAGGATCCTGCCTTCGCCCATAACGGATATAGTATATCTTATCCAAAATAGTATTTTTTATCTTTTGTCCTGATGAAAAATCCCATTCATCATCATGGATATTACCGTCCTGATCGATATACAGTACAATATCAAATGAAATTGCCAGTTTTCCAAAGGGAAGAATGGGTCTCAATGCGATCTGATTCCAAATTTTACCATCAATGGTAACGGCACCGAAAGCACCTTGTACAGACTTAGATTCTTCCAGCGGATCATCCTGGCTGATTAAGAATGATACCAGAAATAATACAATCGGTATGTGGATGATTGAACGCAATTTCAGATAACAAGTTTAATGAAATTTACCTGTTGCCTTCTGAAATGAACAACCTGTAAATCGGTAACATCATCTTAATTCATATATCTATGAGATACTTGTTAATGAGTTTAATAATAAATAGGATCTGCCCAATATATTAACTTAAATCTCGAAGTAAATAAATCTTAGAATGATTCATCAATAATCTATTTAATTTATACCCCACATTGATATGGGACCAGAAATTAAATATATCCAAACCACCATTGTAATCCTGCTATTGACCGCCCTGTCTTTTGCAGAGAAAACAACCCTTCTAAATATCACTCTAGATGTTAAACAAAATGGAATATTGGTAGATATGGAGTTGGACAAGGTCATTGATCAAAAAAACATTGCAGCTTGGCAGTCCGACTCAGACTGGTTTTACATTACCCTTTACCAGGTCACAGGTGATTCAAACCGATTATCCCTTACCCTTCTTCCACGAGGAATTCGGACATTCCAGCCTGTTGTTTCTGCTGAATCAATCCAATTAGGTCTTCATCTGCGGTATCCTATAGAGCATTATGATATAACCCAGGATGAAAGTACAAACAAAATCTTAGCTTCCCTTCATTATCCATATAACCTTTTCACATCATTACCTATTATAAATGAATTTGATACTACAGAAAAAAAATTGGGAATGAATCAGAGATTACGGTCCTGGATGTATATTACAGGATTTTCCTTATCAGTCAACGGTTTGCTAACCCAGGATGATGGAAAAACAAATTGGGAAACAATCGCCGGTCTTAGCACATTGCTTGCTACCTATATTGCAGATAAACTCTGGCCCAATTCATGAAAGAATATCTGCTTTATTACGCCATGTTCTGGTTGTTTGGCATGGTACTTATGGGCCTCTACGTACGGAGAAAATATAAAAACAAATTAAAAGAAAAATGATCAAATTCATTTTTCTCCAATTCATCAACGTTGCTTTGGTTTATGGCAATGAGCTCACATCTAAGCAATCTTTTTCTGCACTATTCAATATCGAAACCAAGATTCATGCCACTCCACAAATCACAAATCTGATCCGTAATGGCCCCGGTCAGCTAACTATTAACGAACAAGAGAAATTAGAAAAGCTAGGTTTATTTATAAATAATGATAAGTTTCTAGTAGAACGACCCGAAGGTTTGGATAAAACCTATTCTACAGAACATTTTCTTCTGCACTATACCCTCGATGATTCCTATAACGCTGTTGATGATGAAAATTATGTTGCCAATATGGCAGCAGTATTTGAGAACGTATGGGAATTTTTCTCTGATTCTCTTGAACTTGATCAACCACCCAAAGATGATGGGATTGGTGGTTCTGACCTTTACGACATCTACATTATGAATCTGCCATCAGGCTACTTCGGCATTACCTATACTTCAAATGCGCCGGCGGAAGAACCCGCCTGTGCGAGTTTTATCAAAATGCGCAACTCTTATGATGCATTATTATTCAGCGACCATACAGAATTGGAGAATATTCAGGTTACAGCTGTACATGAATTTTTTCATGCCCTGCAATTTGGCTACAATTGTTACGAACGTTTGTGGTTTATGGAAGCGGCTGCAGTGTGGTCCGAAGATGAATTATTTGACGAGGTAAACGATCTTTACCGGTACATGCCTTCTTGGTTCGCGAATACAATTAAACCGATCGATGCAGAGGATACTCATATGTATGGTTCCTTTATTTTTTTTCAGTATATCGATGAACATCTTGGCGGTAGAGAAACCATAAAAAAATGTTGGGAACGCTCTAGGCATAATGCAAGTCCAACCCAGGATATCAGTTTTATATCTATAGATGAAGCACTGGTATCTCAGAATTCAAGCTTCGTAGATGCCTACAATCGTATGCGAATTGCTAACCGCATCCTATCTTCTAGCCCTAGTGCAGGAATTTACAGCTATGAAGAAGCAGATGATTATCCGATTTCCCAGCCTAGCGTCAAAGAAAATATTATTTACAACCAGCATGATTATGAGATCATTACAAATCCAGCACTAAAACTCTATACTTCCCATTATTATGAACTGTCTACTAGCACTCCGGTCTCCATTGACCTTACCAATGATTCAGGGCCTATAACAGATTTATCATTCACAGCAATTATAAAACATAAAAATAAGCAGCAATGGACAGTTAGAATGGATAATCAAATAAACATCGATCCTTCTTTGGATATCGATTATATCTCCCTGGTAATCTCTGCTGTAGAGGATGAATCACAGAATTGGGACTATACTTTATCCCTGCGTGATGGTTATCTGGAGGATTTTACTTTATTCCCACCCTATCCAAATCCATGGATAGGCAGGGATAAGATTCATTTTGATCTTCAGGTAATTAACCCCCAATCTATTAAAATTGGAATTTGTAATACTCTAGGTCAAATTATATGGCGTTTGGAGAAGGATTTCCCGGAACCTGAGGTTGTTACTATAACGTGGAATGGTCAAAATAGTGAAGGGAGAAGGGTCGCAAATGGCGTATATCTTATTCAAGCCACCGGCCGGTCTAACCGTTACCTGCACAAGGTCACCTACCTGAAAAATTCAGATTGAATCCAGTTCTATACTTATATCTCTGAGAATCCTTTTATAATCACGTATTCCCTTATCATATTTCTTTTCACAGTCGAGAGGAATTCCTTTACGCAATTGCCCATTCTGCAAGGATAGCATAGGTCGAATACACACCCAGGAACCAGTTTCTTCCCAGGCGATTCGTTCGCTTTCGGCAATAAACAATTCTATCTTATCAAGTTCTATACGATACTGTTCCAATCTAATTGATATTGCCAAAGCCTCTTTGTTTTCATGACGATCCTTGAAAATTGTTTCATTCAGACTGACGTTGTATTCCTGAATCGCTTGTCCTAATCCAGATCGTTCATACCGCAGATGATGGAATTCTTTTTTCCAGGATAGTGTTTGACTCCTAATAAAAACAATCCTGCGTCTATCCATTTTGAATCCTTGACGTAATCCTTCCTTCCCTTTTTCGAACTCCATTTGAGCAGCCTTGATATCACTATATACCAATCCGATTTCATGTTCATAACTGGATTCATCATCCATGATTGACTGTAAACTGTCATCATCGGATTCTTGAAGTACTTCCATCACACTATTCAAATTTTGCTTCAAGAGATCCACATCATCCAAGGCATCTTCCATGATCTCCATATTTTCAGTTAAGATTTCATAAATTTTCAGATTGGTAAATAAATAGTTAGGGATCTCATCCTTCATTATTTTTTTCAGATCATCAGTATCCTTGCGGTTATTTTCATACCATTGTTCAATAGAAAGACGGTTTGCAGCTACAGTGTGTATATCACGTGGCGTCTCTACCTTTGCACGACGGCCGAAACAATTAAAAACCAAAAACAGAGTTCCCGTAAAAGCGAAAACCCTGCTAAAATTGGTAAGTGTTTTGATCAAATCTTTAATTTCCCACTAGTATCCAATTTTAATAAATCTTCATAGCCTCCAATAGGTGTATCATCAATCACAATTTGGGGCACGGTTCTCCCGCCAGTCAATTCAAAAAGTTTCCCACGTCCCCACCCTTTTTCTTCAATGTTGATTTCTACGTATTCCAGTTCACGTTTATTTAAAAGCCTTTTGGCGTTATCGCAATAAATGCACCAGTCTGCTGTATAGATTATTATATTCATTATTTCTTTATTTATTTTAAGAATAAGAGTTTTCGAACCTGTGTACCTTGACCATACTTCATCACTGCAAAATAGGTTCCCGAAGCAATTTGATTTCCAAACCAGTTAGTTCCATTCCACGAGACTTGATAATGCCCCGGTACCATCATCCCATCCTGAAGTTCAGTAACTTCCCTTCCCAATAAATCAATGATATAAATTTTCACTATTTCTGCTTTAGAAACTGTCAAATCTAAATGCGTAACCGGATTAAATGGATTGGGATAAGCGGAACTCAAAGCAAATTCAATTGGATATATTTTTTTATCCATTGCCAAAGGCTCGATATAATAATTAGGAGCTTCTGTACAAAAGCGGATCGCTCGACCATTGGCTAAAGGCGCTGCCCCTGGGGCATAAACATTGTTAAAAACATACTGGAGCCCATAATTCTTTGTTGGTGATTCGATACCTACGGTAGAATAATTTTTTGTTGCGTCCACATCTTCCACTTCTAAATACTGAAAATCAATCACACCATCGCCGCTTTCTGTTGGTATTGAATTCTGATCATGTAAAATGATTTCAAATGTTTCTTCCGTTAGTTCATCGTACCCATTCAAGGCCCTGGACCATTCAATCACAAATCGACCGCTTGTTTCATCGTGCCATGTGTATACATTGATCCAAACATCAATATCTCCATCTGAATCGGTATCTACAGTTTCGAGATCATCTGAAAACGGTGCCAGTAATGCTTTGGGCCCCATATACATGGGGATGGACATATTCCAGAAATAATCTATATAACAGGGTTCAAATGATGTCCAACCATTAGAACTGATAGTCATATTGGTGTAATTAATCCCATGATATTTAAATGTAAAAGGTAATTCAATATCCACGTGATCATCATCATCTAATTGGTGATGTGTTCCATTGCTGCCGCCATATGCTGGATCTAGTTCTACCCAATTAAATGTTGGTCTCTGATCAAAGCCAGAATCCGTATCATCATAAGCCCAATAACCGTAGTTGTTTGGTGCAACTGGGAAACTTTCTGAAGGGGGTTCAATGTGCAATGTAACTTCCTGGCTGAAAATAACGTTCTCCATTTTCTTAAATTCAACAAGAAAAGTTATATCGCTCCCATAGGCTATATCACCGATACCAATTGTATAGTTCGTACTATGTGATAATGTCTGAAATGCTGAAAAATCCGAGAATAAATCAGATCCGCTATTTAGTGTAACTGTCCCTCCCTCTGATAAATTTAAAACAGAAATCCAAATACCAGAGTAAATGGCATTGGAAAAATTTGTAATTGTGAGGATGGGATCAAAAGTAGAATTTGGAGAAACATTATTCTCAAATGTGATATCAAACACTGGTAATTCCACTTCAAGTACAAATTCTAATATTTTATTTCCATTCTGATCGTTTAATTGTCCTTGAACGATATTTCCTATAAAAGTGGAGTATGCTCTGAATTCTATGCTATTTAAACTTTCAATTCCTCCGGGAACGATGGCCGGAACATCCACTGAAAATGATATGGGTTCAACGTTCCCTGAAAAAATGATTTCTCCTGTAAAAGCATCACTAGAATTCCCAGATATATTTTCTAACTCTAAAGTAATATTAACCAATTCTCCTAGTGCTAGTTTATTGCTTCCATTTTCACTTTGAACGGTTATTTTTGAAATAGAGAGATCAAAGCTTGCTGATTGTATGACTGTACTTATATGGCCTTGAATAAATCCTCCTTTGTTGGCATAAACTTCCAATTGGGAGATACCTGATACATTTACATTCGTTAAAAACCGGCCTTCATTATCCGTTATTCCCTTAACTAATAATTCATCATCATTCATTATACTGATAACAGCATTCCCCACTAATGCCCCTGATAAATCTGTAACGTTGATATCAATTAATCCGTCATTTACATTAACATCTGAAACGTTAATAATGAATTGATTTGGAGTATCAATATAAACCTGAAGAGAAGGATCACCTAAAATATTGTATACATGGGCATAAAATTCCTGCGCTTCTCCGGGCCCATTTTGTGCTGGAAATTCTGTTAATAATCCTGATTGTCCCGCCTGCATAGCTGGTCCCAATTCGAATACTTCATGATTCAACATTGCATCATACATGTAAGCATTGATTATATTATTATACTTCGTACTAGTATGGAGGTCAGAAGGTCCGATAAATGCTACACCGCCTTTTGGGACTGTGGGTGTTCCACCCCTAAGGATAGCTTCCGAAAGGCAGGGATCTACATTATTGGCAAAATCATTAGAATTGCATACATAACTCATAAATACAGGTGTCAGCCAACCGTTGTTCAGATCGTTCACATCTTCCACGTGAAATTCTGGGTAATGCCAACCATTTGCATCGCCCCAGCCACGGTAGTTTACGATCCCAACTCCATTATCAATGGAGGAAATAATGTACGGAGCTCCTTGCTGAACTGGTGGATAAAATACCGTATCAACTTGGCTGTAGCCATAGTCCAACAATTCATCTCTTAGCCAGTAAGATGTCCACTTGGGTGTGATGGGAATAGGATAGGTGTTGGAATAATTTCCTGCAACAATAAGGCCTTTGTCCAGCCACTCGGAATTGTATAGTAACGGATCACGGGCATATTGGATAGTTTTCGCCATAATAACAGCTAGATCTGAGAAGGAATCCACTGATAAACGACCAATAAAAACATCTGGGATATAATCATCTCCTTGAAGGTGTGTGTAGGTCTGGTCAGAAACATCATTTTCTATTCCATAAAAGAAAGATGGTAACGCAGCAAAGCCATCAACATCACCGATCAGGAGTACATATTCCAGCATGGGATCGTCAGTCAATTTATTGGTAATTGTCGTTTTTATCGCATCAGCTGATTCCCCTGCTTCTGACAGAGGTAAGACATAAACATCAAAACCTTGAGAATTCTTAAAGGAAACAAAATCAGCCAAGTAATCCATAATACCATCCGGGACAATAATTAGATAACTCCCCCTCTGTGGGTGTATCTGGGAGGGCAGAATATTATAATTATTAGCAATCATATTAGTAAAGGCCATTGGAATTGACTTTCCAATCATTTGTTCTTTTGATTTCCCCCGGAATGAGATCCCATCACCAAAAAGGATCGAAAATCCGGTCATGGATAAAATCAGTTTTTTAGTAAAACACATTTTTTTACAACTTGTTCTTTTTCTGTTTCAACACGAATAAACACCATCCCAGACCCAACAGGACGGTTACTTAATAAATTCAAGTTTAGATCCAGAATATGTCTTCGTCCCGATGATAAATTTATTAATGCATGAGACAAGAGCTCCTGCCCTAGCAAATTAAAGACACGGATAGTTCCTTTGCCACCCGGATAATTAGACAGATCGATCTGGAATCGGCCATTGGATGGATTAGGATAAAGCCCATTGATTATCATCGGAAATTGTGGTGTCTTGAATCCAGCCAATTCCACAAGGTCCAAATAGTCATCAATAATAGAATAAAGAGAAACTTCATGCAATCTCCAACCACGATAATTCACTGTTTGATCAGGTGAAAAGTCCAATCTTATCTTGACTTTTGAGAATTCCGTTTCAGTAGTTGCTGTTATTAAATGAGTCTGGAGCTCATCCCATCTGTCTCCTGTCCATATTTTTGAACCTAGAGCGTAGTTATTCTCATCTAATATTTCAATTCTAATAGGATCATTATCCCATTCAGTTTCGAATTGATGTATTACTGAGACAACAACACGATTCGTCCCCGAAATATCGATAAGATCAGATTCCATCCAATTTGAACTCAATGTAGAATCACTGTTATTGTAATAAAGATTTCTCTGAGACATTAAAACAGCATTCTCTTCTGTCCAGGGTCCTGCGCCATTTCCCCATGGCCAAGATTCACTCAACATGATTCGATTTCCATGTAAATACGGTACTATACAGGAATAATCTCCTGTCAATGAGATATCCTTTTCCCACGGAATAAATTCGTTATCTAGGCGAAAAACGATTGTATACTCTCCTTCTGAAAGTTCAAAACTATTTTCTCCAGTGCTAATCTGAATCGTCTCCATATCAAATTCATTTTGGATAAATCCATCTATTGTGATAATGTCCATCGTATGGTGCACTAAAGTCAATGTTAAAGTATGGTTTTCTGCCGGTTCCAAAAAAATATGTTCCGTTGTTATCCCACTATTATTGGCTACGGCTGTAATCTCCTGTGGTAAATATTCAGCCGCCCTAATTGATATTGTATAAGTACCCGGATTCATTATACGCCTATAACGACCAAATTCATCTGTTAATCTTGGTTTTAGAACAGAACCTGTATGCTCCAACACTTCTACAATGGCTCCTTCAATGGGTTGGTTTGTGAATGCATCATAAACAATCCCTGTGACCTGGGCAGCATCTGTGTAGTAACCAATGGCTCGGTCCATCAGATACACCATAGCGGGCTTAGTACGATCTATGGTATCTTCAATAAGAATGCTGTCGGGCTGCAGATTCGCTGTACCACATTCTACAAGGTATTGAAAACATCCCGTTTCCCTATAGAACCAGTCGTGGAGCTTTCCGTTTCGAGATCCACTGTAAACTGATAGATAAGTGCCGGTACCATCCTCTGTATTCATTAATCCAGCAAAATAATCAGCCACAGATTTCATAATATTAAGGTCAGGAGAATCCTTGGTGCCTTCCCACTGCCACGAGGTAAATACCTTTTCTGATAAATTTCCTGAACGGGAACTATGCCATACAATGGAAAAAATAAAATCATGTTCCAGTGCCAAATCGCGCAAGGCAATGGCTTCATTTTCTGAGAAAGGAACTTCGCCCTTGTAATAATCAAAATGGGCACTATAATCAGAATTGTCCGGCTCGAGGAATGTATCACCAAATACCCAGTTAAAATCAAAGTTCCTATTCAAGTCCACCCCATCTACGTCATTTCCGATTACTGGATCATAATCAAATATTCCATTGGGGAGTAATCCTTCCGGAGACATGTCTCGTTTATTTTTTCGATAACTCAGATCCAATCCTTCGTGGACCACATTCAACCCATCAGGGTTCCCTGTTGGTATAATCCAAATCTCGAGGTATTCCTTTAAAATGTTCATATGAGTGTATATACTAGCATCCGGGAAAAGAAGATCATTCAATAATTCCAAAACCACTTCGATGCCTAAAACCTCTTCTGCATGAACCTGCCCTACAAATAAAACCCTGGGCTCATCTTCCTTTATGTGTGCATTGTCCGATATTTTAACTGCAAGAATTGGGATATTCTCCTGGGTGGAATACCCGATAGTATCCAGATGAAACCAACTATTCAATTCTTCCAACTGGTTCAGTGAGTCCAGCAGATTGTATATCTCATCCGTGGTATGGTATCGATCATCCAAGACCTGTCCGGATAAAGTACCGATACAAATTATAAGCAATACATATTTCATGTATTACTTTAGATAAGTAATCTTACCCTTTTTTATTATATGATTTATATTAAATTTATAAAAATAGATACCACTGGGTGCCATTTTGCCATCATCAACTTTTCCATCCCAAATAATCCTATAAGTTCCTCCAAATCCTGGAAGAATCAATTTATCAGAAACCACCCTGCCTTTAATATCATATATCCTAAATTCAACAGCTTCTTTAGCAGATACGGTAAATTCAAAATTAACTTTACCATTAAATGGATTTGGATAAGCCGGTTTCAGACTGAATTCTGTTGGTACATCACAATTACAGTCTGAGTCATTATTAAGTAATTCAGCTTTCATGAGTGTCCTACCATAGTAATTGGCAAGATCTTCTTTACCAGAACTTCGGTAATCGATCCAATCCAAGAAATATTCTTCACCAACATGGTGACTTATATTCACATTTTGCTGTTTGTGGTATGCGATGCAGATGGGGATTCCATTCATATTTGTTGTCATACCCTGCCCAATGATATAGCCTGAGCCATAAAGGTCCACGCCATTGATCAGTAATGGATCTTCATTTATATAGCCTCGACCATCCTCCCAGATCACTAAGAATTCATTCTCCGTGATGGATGCAGCAGTAGGATTATAATTATTAAGAGAATCGTTCAACACAGAAGTAAACTGGATAGGCTCGAGATTTAAAACTCCTGTTTCTAAGTTTATGACTTGTCCAAATATTTCAAAATTCTGGCCATTACGAAAATCTTCCCACACCAGAAACGAATGTGAACGAATATCGTTGAAATCAAAGGTGAAATTATTCTGATCATTTTCTGCATCCGATATTACAATACCTCCAGAAGCCCATAGTAGATTTCCATCCCAACCCACTATCTGGGCATAAATATCAGCAGCATTCCCCTGCTGAACCCAGACAGTAAAAACACCTATATCATTATTAATTTTTCGCACTTGAAGATATCTAGAATCAAAGGAAGCTACACTTAAGCTGTTCCCATTAGGATTCCAGCCAATTTCCTTATTACCATTTTCATCTATTTTTGTAAACATGAGTCTTGCAGCAGGCCAAGCATCTTCCATCCAAAATATTAAAAATTTTTCATCAGGTGTTGGGATAACTTCAAGGAGATAATCATCTCCACTTGAATTCACAATTTCCATCCCTTCCACATCCAAAATAAGATTACCGTCGGCATCCAGCCTTTGAAAATAAATATTATAATTAGAACCTCGACTCTCTGACCAGAAACACCCCACCCCCTCACCGGCACCAACAAGTGTCGCATTTCTCATATCAAATACTGGCGTCATTGCAACACCTGTAGAATCCCATACATTTCTCAAGAGGTAATCAAATTTATTGATACGAATAAATTTTGGAGATGTTGATCCATCAAATGTAGCTGAGAATATGCCATGCTCGGTGTGGATAACTTTTGGGGTAGAAAAATCAGTTTCTGAAGATGAATTATCTCCAAACGTCAACTGCTTTCCATTATTATACTGTATTGTTTCCCCTGTAATCCTCGTGCCAAATATCTTTTTTGCAGACCGATTATCTTCCCAATGTAAATAAAGATCTTCATCATCAATACGATAGGGTTTAGTATAGTTCACATCACCATCTAGCCCAAACATAGCCGTAATGCCTCCACTATCCCAATGAGATTCATAGGTAGGGTTGATTCGTTGGACCTTAAGATCAATACTACCGGTACCCTGATCAGCGTAAACTGCATAAAGCCCATTTTCTATATCACCGGTTATGATTGGTGAAAACTGATGTCCATCTATAGCAGAAACATTTACCGGATTTTCCAATGAGTGGTTTCCTTCTGAATCAATATTCTGGTACATAATATCTACTTCTGGAAAAGTTCCACGCTCCCAGACTATGTGGAGGTCGCCGTCATTACCCGCAGTAAATCGGGTACTGAAATCCAAATCATCTTCTAGATCAAGACGCACACCTGTTCCCCACTCAATATTACCATTCTCATCAATTTTCTGGAAATATTGATCACCGTTAACAGGGTCATCTCTTAAATCTGTCCAATTCACAAACACTTCTCCAGACAAACTCCTTTTTACCCTAGGAGCAGTCTGAATGGCTTCAAAATCTGAGATAACTTTAGCTTCATCAAATATAAGCCCAGTTGAATCCATAAATTGATAGTATATCTTAGATTCGTCATTTCCTCTCTTCCAAGTCACAAAGGATTGACTGGAGTTCACATAGGTTACTCTGGGTGTTAATTCCTGATCAGTGGTCTGTGCAACTTGAATCCCATTCTCAGTAAAGATAGCATCCATGCTAATATTGATTCTTTGTCCATATATATCAGCGTTGGCACCTTGACGAAAATCAGCCCATGCGATAAAAGCTTCATTGTTTCCTGCATATTCAATGCTCTTAGCGTTTTGGTCCCCTCCTTCAACAACAATAGGGATACCAGTTCCAGGTGAAATAACATCATGTTCTAAAGAGATATGTGTCCCATAGATATCATCATCAATACCACCCCGTTTGTCCTGCCAGGTCACAAATACACCACCAAGGCTGTCTGTACACATATTAATAGTAAGTTGCCTTCCTGGAACCTGAGCCAGTGCAATGCCATTTGGATCCAACTGCATGTTTCCATCCGTATCAATATGTTGAAAAAAGATATCTCCTTCTTCATCAAAACGATAATCCACCCAGGCAATATATACCCCACCAAATCCGTCCATAATAGCCACAGGATCTTCCTGCCTGCCAGGAAGGTTTGTTACTACAGCACCGTTTTCTCCCCATAATAATTCACCCTCCAGATTAATCTTATGGGCAAAAATATTGCGCATACCAAAACGAGTATCTGACCAAACAAAAATGACCTCGCCTGAATGTCCAAGCGCCACGGTCCTGTACCATTCGATATGAACCCCCTGACGGATAGGAGCGCCAGAAGATAAGTTAAAATTCTGGGCCGAGGAAAAGGTGATTGCCAACCAGATTAAATAATGTTTTTTCATATGGGCTCTCTTATTCATGAATTTCTACAATTTGTAAACCTTCTCTTGTCGCCGCAAAAAGATAGTTGTTGGAGAATTCTGTATGGTAGACATATCCAATGTCATGTATGCCTCTTTCTTCCACCCTGCCAGATTGTTTTGCTTCATAGAATGCTAAGCCATTACTTGCACAAGATAAAGATAATTGATGGCCATCGACACTTACATGTGTCACAAAAAGATCTTGGGCAAATTGCACCTTTAACTTCCATTGAGCAGAAAATCCAGGGGACAATCTATACGCTCCGCCATCTTCACAAGCTATATAACATTCTTCACTATCTATTATTGTTACTGCCCGTGCATTTCCATCCAAATCCATGTGAAAACTATTAGAGATTATTCCTTCATTACTATCGAATGATTCGAGACCTAATTGATCCAGGGTCAAAACTATATTAGATCCAAAAACATCAATTCCATTGGGATTTCCCAAGCTGGGAATTTCACCACCTGCTGAATTAAACCATAATCCGAACGCGGAATCATATTCAAACTTACTCCATTTTAATCCATCATCATTATCAGCTGTAAAAACAGTAAATGAAGTGCTGCTATTTGTATTAACACGGAATTCTTTTGTTTTTTCGCTAGAAAACTGACCTAAAACTATGGCAGTATTTCCTTGGGATAAATCAATGTGAATGGGGCGCTCATTACTTTCTAGAGCAAAGAGTTGCTTGATGGATGCTTCATATTCTACCTGGGTGATTTCCTTACTCACACCCAAGTCTGAAAGAGTCATCTCCCAAACCTTAACTGGGACTGTAATACTGGAAATATCCCACAACTGAATACCTGCCTGACCAGCAGCGACAAAAACAGAATCCCCAGAAATAAAAATATCACGGCAGTATCCTTCTGTTTCCACTTGTGCTATTGAATTCAAGGTCCATAGATGTTCTGTAGTAGGTTCCATGCAACTCATAAATAGAGCTATAAATGTAGCGGCACAGACCGGTCTAATACTGGTCATATAAGAGTTCCCATTCTATTTTGCACCATAGTTGTAGCAATTGAAAACTTTTGAGATCTTCCACCCACTCATAACCGGAATTAGTAACCCGGGTACGATAACGTCCCGAAAGAACTACATTGACAGATTCAATTATGTTTTTTTTCAACCATAAGTCATATTTTGAATCAATGTGACTCCTACCGGCATGAAGTGGATCATCAGGATCTTCCGCAGCATAAATACGTGTTTCCCTTCTGGCAGAAATTCCTACTTCATCCATATAAGGGATCTTATGTTTAACACGAACAGGGAAATACCATTCCATCGTTTGATAAGATCTGTTCAATGCACTGGCTTTTGCTGTTTTTCCAAAGGTAATGTTATCTGCACTACCCCTCTCTAATTGGAAAGCCACTGTGCCAAAATTGTTAATTCTCCTATTTAATTTCCCGCGAACATAATAGATGTCTAAATCGAATTCGGTAAATGGTTTTTCATAGTAGCGTTGTAGGAATCCCATGGTGAGATTAAACCATTCCCTTCGACCTATTTTTTGAGTAATCGTTATGCTCTGGTTATGATCTGTAAATGAACTTGCCGAAAGGCTGACATTACTTATATCCCGATTAACGTAATGGCGAAGATAAAATTGATCCAGATGCCGAAGTGAATATTTAATATTCTGATATGGACCCCATCTGTATTGCATTCCAAAACCACTTGATCCATATTTCCTCTGCGGGTGGTGATGGTAATCCGTCCAATGAAGATTTCCTGATATTATGAACTCTTTTTTACGTGAATTCCAGAAGGATTTATTCCCTAATAATCCCAGTCTATAAACAAAACTATCAAAGGTATCCGCACCACCCATAACATCGGAAACCAATGCTGCCTGTCTAAATTCATCTGTAGAAAATCGCATCACATTACTATCATATCCTGTGGTGAACTGGATAGCATAATCCAGAGGTGTTCCTGCAAGGGTCCAGGATAAAATAAAATAACTAGCTATAATCTGTATTCGCAGCATCATCAATACAATATATAACGAGTCAAGATCGTTTTCTCCTTATCCGCAACTTCCACTGAATAGATATGCTTTCCTTGCGGTACAGTAATATCACAGGATCGCCACTTTCCAGGAACCCTGTCTTCTTTTCCAATAATCCTGGATTCTGATGATCGTTCCGCATTGAAATAATATATTCCTATAATTTTCTTGCCTTCCCGAACACGGATGCGGTATGCTTCCTCCTGACCCATGGCCTGAGAAAATTCCAATCGATTCATTATCCTAAGAGTCTTTTCCCCAAAAACTTCTAACTGGAGCGGTAAATCATAAGAACATTCATAATAGTCAACTTCCTTTTTATTGGAAACTAATTTAATAGAACGCTGATAGACCATGGGCATGAGAATCTCCTTATGTTCCCCAAAAGATTGAAATCCCTTGGCTAACACCCGTAGTAACACAGGATATTTTAATCCATCACCCTGAAGCAGTTCAATATTGTGGGTTCCTTTTCCCAGATTTATATAATAGTTCCCAGAATAGGTATAGCTATGTTTCGGATGCTGAACTGACCTGATCGATTTCTGAACCTTATACCGATGATTCACCATTACTGTATCTTCCCTGTCCATAACGATGATAAAATGATATGGATGACTCCGTTTTTTCTTTTTAATAACTGGATACCGGGAAATGAACTCCAGCCGGGTTGGTCCTTCAACCATATATTGCAATCCTTCACTTCCAATAGGATAATAGAGTCGACGCTTTGATTTCACCATTAAAATTTCCTTCTTTTCACCATTCATACTTGGCCTAAGGAGTTTTGCTTCCAGATGTGAGCAAAATACCTCCACCATCACTACTAATAATACGCTAGAGTAAACTATCCGGTTCATGCTGCATTAAATGTTCTTTGATTTTCTTATTGCTTTGATATCCAACAGTGAAAACGCTACCACCCACCACAAACAGGCAAATGGCAGCCACCCAGACATTATAACGCTCTTGGGCATATAAATTTCCCACACCGATTTCTGGTATAGGGATCGGGGCAAACGGCATATTAAACTGTTCCGTAAGGGGTCTAATATTCAAAATATGCAGAATAGGAACATTAGCTTTGGCAAATTTATGTAGTACTCCTTCTATACCGCCAGGTCGGGAGATGTCAGTCACATCCATCCTGTAAACAATACCTGGAGGCAGGAGTTTTAAATTGAAACTGGTACCCAGACTGGCAACACCGCCACCTACATTAATGAATGCTTTGTAATCGTCTATCTGGCAGATAGACGAAAAAAAGTCCATTCTTTCCTTGATATTATCTGCAAGTTTATTCCCACGAATCAAAGGCAGGCTATGTGATTCAATATTTTTTATAATAATTTTCCTGCCGGCAGGTGATAATAAACGTCCCATATCATTTCTGCCTCCGATAGATGCGGCTATGCTTCGGGCAGTAATCAATTTGTTCTCATATAGGATAGATTCCATATCCAGCCATGTAAAATCCACCTGGTTTGCACCCCACTGGGATGCCCCCACAGAAGTAATGATAACAGGATGAATA
This sequence comes from uncultured Fidelibacterota bacterium, assembly GCA_913043235.1. GTDB lineage: Bacteria > Fidelibacterota > Marinisomatia > Marinisomatales > UBA1611 > UBA2134. The sequence goes on along the minus strand of CAJWLO010000009.1, from coordinate 30,736 downwards.
TTTAGAGCCTTGCAGGCTGTAAGCGCAGCCAAGTTCGCACCAGGCATGGAACCGGTCATCAAAATTGCTATAGTATCATTTCTTAATAGATTTATCTGTAACATAAGGTCAACCATGACCGCAGCAAAATTAGGGTCCAAGGTGGTTAATTTTGCATCCAGATCACCTTCATCCGTAGTAACTAGACTAAATGGACTGCCCACCATCCCAGTTTCGTTGGGATCATTTTCAATATCTATAAAAACACCATGTTCCATCCTTGATTTCTTGAGAATGGTCATAGCATCCTCCATAAGATTCGCAGCTTCTACCTTTTGATCATACATCGGTGATATATCAATAGTTCTTGATTGATACGCAACAAGAAAACAGATTACTGATAATACAGAAAGATAAACCAACGTAGACGTTTTCTGGATTGCCGGGATAAAGGGATGTTTTCTATAATTATTCAAAAAGAATCCCGCCAAACAAAATCATAACAATCAATTTGACCAAAACAGCTGTTATCAAAACAACAGCAATTGTTCTGGTAACCCCCTGACGGTCCATCCAGTTTGCAATTAAGCCGGGAATAATATTCCCTATCACAGCCACACGGCCAAATTCAACAGGGAAAAAGAAAAAGTTCCGTGAGATGTATCCAAAAAAGAAACCCAATATTAGCGCCAAAACAATACGCCTCTTACCATATAGAAACGTTATTTTCCCCATTCCTTGGATAATTCCCCAAACTAAAATCGCCACTAAAAACGTTGTTAATACCTGAAGGGGATGATGTAGATAAAGTGAAATATATCCAGGTACAATAATTCCTCCTGCTGTTACGCCTAGGGTCTCAGACAAAATCAGGCTCAAAACAATACCCAACCCAATGCTGATCTCAGCCATGGTGTCTGTACTCCGCCAATTTGGTAAGAATTTCCTGGCCAGAACCTACCTGATTCCCAATGGCATAAATTAATGTATCATGAGGTAGGCCCAATAGCTGGTTCACCACAAAATCTAAGTTTTGATTCAGCTCAACTACATGTATATCTGTTTGAGGAGAATGATTGCGGACTCTTTCTATGGTTCCATCAATATTATCACCTCTAACTACAAAATGATCTGGTTTTATCTCTGCCAAGGTCAGTTCGATTAGCTGCCGGGTCCGTGCAGGACGATCCTCGCGAGAATTGAAAAATACACAGGTTCCACCTTCACCAGGGTAGCGGTCAATGACAAACTTCCATATCTGGAGGGTTGAAACAGGATCATTGGCTGCCATACCGTTAACAAATTGAATACGTTTCTCACCTATTTCCAAGCTCCAGGCGATTAATGCACCGAGGTCCGGCTGAACCTTATGCATACCTGCTAGGGCCACTTCCCTTTGAACACCTGCTTCATGACAAACATCCAATGCAACTGCTACATTAGCAGGATGCTCCATATAAGAGAATTGATCCAATTCATCATCAGTGATATTTGCTTCATCGGACTGAATAAATTCGCTTCCATTATTTTCCGCAACCTTTTTAAGGATTCCTAGATGCTCATCTTCTCCAGTGACCAGCTTTCCATCTAGAGGAACTGTATTACATAGAGAATGGGCGACATCATCTAGTGTAGAGCCCATTTCTTCCATATGATCCGGACGAACATTAGTAATTACTCCCAGATTGGAACGCACCATTTGGTGTTCGGAAATCCATTGGTACTGTGGCTGTACGGCCATGCATTCCATAACCACAGCATCAGGTTTTTCTTGGGAAAAGTAATTTAAAAGGCGCACCTGTTCACCAATAGATGGAGATCTTAATCGGTGAATAATATGGTCTTTACCTGCTGCATCAATCACTCTGGGAGCAGTACCAGTAGTTTTGGCAAATGTTCGAATTCCGGCTTCCCTAAGTCCAGCAGCAATAAGGCGGGTAACACTAGACTTTCCTCGGGTTCCATTCACATGGATACGAATTGGGATTGTATTGAGTAACCGCTGGTGGTGGTAATATTCAATAACACCAGCTGCACATAGCAATGCAGCGAGAATGCCCAGAAAGAATAGCGGTGTTATGATCATTGGAAATCAGGTGATGCTCCAGACTATAAAATAGGTAGATCCCATGTAACGAAAGTTCTCGCTACCATTGCATGACCCGCTGGATGAGCCGGATCATATCCATGATATTCACCATGCCGTCCCCATTAATATCTGCCACATATGAGTTAACATTATTAGTATATCCCAGTATCTGATCAGTTAAAATCAATATATCAAATATATCCATTGAATTATCAATGTTTAAGTCACCTTCTAACCTTATATCACTGCCTCTCGTTGTAATGAATAGTGATGTTCCATCTCCGAGTGCCATAGCAGCCGGATGATAGGTATTATTAAACGTATATTGCAGCCCGATTTTCATTGTATGATCTTCAATACCAATTGTACAATAGTCACCATGTATTGGGGCGCCCCAACTAGAATAAGAGCCATAGGAAGTATTATTAAAAGTTTCATACTGCATTAAGATCTCACCATCTCCAGTAGGAGTAAAATAATAGTTAGGATCAAAGAGGCTTACCTGAAAATTCTCAGTTGAACTATTTTGAAAAGTCCTCACCCTGGACCATTGTATATAAAATTTATGATTCTCATCATCATACCAGGTATAAACACGACCACCATTAGTTAATTTCAAATCATCCCAAAATACAGCAATCATTGGACTAGGACCACCTACGCCTGGAATCTGGTAATTTCGAAATGATTCCATATCTGTATCACCCATTGATATCCAACCATTAGAACAAATGCTGATCTGATTATAATCTATGCCATACATTTTAAACGTAAACGGAAGATCTATTGTTTGCACATCATCGCCGTTATCTCCGTTATCTGTAAGAGAATTAAGATGAGTACCTTCACCACCGTAACGACTGTCTATTTCTATCCAATTGTACACGGGTGATAATAAATACCCAATATCCCCACTATCATAAATGTAATATCCATGGTCATCAGGGCCTACAGGATCGTAGACTGTAGGGGTACCAATCTGGATTTCCAAAACAGAATTAGTCGTGTATCCATTCTCTGTTTCAATATTGACCATTAAATAAGCAGTTGCTCCTGGAATAGTTTCTTCAAGAGCACTAATTACAAAAGTATTTTCATTATTGACCATACTTCCGTTGGCAGGAATAGATGTCCAAGTACCAATCTCGTCTAAGATTTCAATAAATGGCGACGGACTTGTAATCGTACCCACAATATTATATGCAGTCGTGGAGCCCATATTTTCCAATCGAATTGCTATACTTGATGATTCCCCGGGAGGTAATACATCTTCAACTGTACCAAGAACATCTATCCTGGTTGCTACAATCATATTCCCTGCAACATTTACATCAATAATATCATTGCTGGAATTACCAGTAGTGTCATACAAATTAATTGCAAGCCCTAGATCAGTTCCTTCAGTAAGACCATCATTTAATGCAATAATAAAAGGTTCTGCCGACAAAACAGATTCTCCAGATGATAAATTTCCGTAAGCAACTTCGTTATTTTGAATGATTACGTTGGTGTTATCTGAAATCAGTGTACCAATAATATTTTCAGCATCCTGGTTCCCATAGTTAGTAATCCCAACAAACAATTCAATGATTTCTCCTCCATTCGCTTTACCATTGTTATTGCCTTGGGAATCACCATCATCATCATCATCAACAATAATCAGTTCAGGGTTAACATGCACTGATACTCCAGGATCATAGATCTGGAATGAGCTTTGGTAGGGATAATAATTTTGTTTGGTAGCAGTTAGCAATACTTCACTTTCTTGAGTAGACGTAACTGATAAACGTACTCTACCTTCATCATCAGTATATCCTGACTCAAATATTTCATTATCTAATAAAATAGTAACCCATACATTTTCAACACCACCATTTTCCCCATTAATGATAATATCTACAAAATTAGTTCCTTTACTAACTGCATAAGGATGATCAGCAGTAAGCATCTGAGGATAAGATGTCCACATTTGTAGAGAAGCATCCCCTATCAGGTTATTCCAATGAGCAAAAATATTTGCATAGCTATTTGGATTTGAAGGATAATTTTTATGCAGCATCATTTTCCCATACATCAAGGCACCGCCAACAGATTCTATTTCCTCAATTAATGCACCATAGTAAAAACCCATATCTACCATATTATTAAATAGAGTATGTGTCCCTAATGTAGCTGAGCCAATACAAACAACAGATCCTTTTGGATTTGAAGCAGTTCCAGCCCGGGTAAAAGCTTCAGATAATGATTCTTCATTTGCAAATGAACCGGTTCCACACGTAATGATTGTAGCTATTGGTAGCATAAATCCATTTGTTGTCTGATTCAAATTATTTGATGTAAAACCACTGACACCCCAATAACCTCGATAATTAAAAAATGATATGCCTTCTGAAATACTCGCAGTCATCTGGCTTGCAAATGAACCGTTATATATTGTGTTCACTTCCTGAAAATTCCTGAGATCAAACATTTCATTAATATGCTCATTGGTAATAACACAAGATATCCCAGAAGTTGTTGGATCTCCAGTCAGGCAGGCCCTTTCAAACCAGTTTTCCCCCATGTAAGGTGCGGACTCATAATTCAGAAGTTTATTAATCTGAGTCTGTAAGTCTGATTGAGTATCAAATGATATACGTCCAATAAAAACTTCAGGATATTGATCTCCACCTTCTAACAGAGCGTAAGGATGGTCCCCTTCTCCATTATATCCACTCCAACTTTCGAACCATGTTGGAATATCATAGCTCCCTTCTGCATCTCCAACTATTGTCACATATTCAGGCGGATTTTCCCAGGTTTGATATGCATTTTCAATGTAATCCCTCAAATTATTCTTGTTATTTACGATGTTAGATGATGATACATAATTCACTTCATAACCAACCCGGGATTTCCAATCCATTAGGGACTGGACCGTATTCAATAGGTTACCAATATTACTAGGCAGAACATATAAGATTGACGGTCTCTGATATTCTAATTGAGTCCTATTAAGGGACTCATAGTTAACGACCATGGCTTGATATAGAGATTCAAATGCTCTGGAACTGCGCACTGGTATAAATGGTATTTGATAGCTTCCATTTTCGACCAGCTCTATATCGGCCTGGTGGATTATCAAAAGTTCCTTACTAATAGGATTATATTGGAAAGGCGTTATAGTCACTTGGACCATAGATAATTCCCTAAAAATAATTGGATTTGAAACAGATACTATTTCAGGAGGGAAAAATTCATTAACTTGATATTCATTCCCTTTATCATTATCACCATAAAATTCTTCAGAATCCAACCCTACCATAGGAAGGATATCAACATCTTGGATTACTTCTGATGAAATAATATTAATATTAACACCAAAGGACGTACCAGGATCGACACCATAATAAGTACTCGTTGATGGAAGAAATGGCTGACCTATAGATGAAACAGTACCTGAGTTTTTCATGATTGGTTTTACAAAAGATTTCCCATCCTTGACAATCTGCTTTAATTCAAATTCTGGGGTCCGATATTGGATAAAATTTTCTGTGCCAGATTCCATAGATGAAAAACCGGTATAAAGATGCTTTTTATTGGATCCAGCTGCCAAAATAAGATTATATGCCATTAGAATAATAAAAAATATTTTTCTTTGGTTCATGATTATCGTTATTGTGTGTTAAGTATGTAAAAAAAAGACGGATAATAGACACTGCCAATGTAAATACCAATTCCGGCTAGTGCAAGAAAAGGTGCAAATGGTAATGCCCTATCTCGATCAAAACCTTTTCGAATTGAGATAAATATCCAGGTTAATAAACTAAGTACAGCCGCTCCAAATAACGTTAGGGCCATTCGCATGGGTCCCAACCAGGCACCCAATACAATACCCATTTGGATATCACCATATCCCATTCCCTGCCTTTTTGTAATAAGCCAGGTGATACACATAATCATGCCAGGGATAAAAGCACCTATAAAGATCCCCCAGAATACCGCAGTCCATGATATCAACCCTATTAAAATTCCAGCCAAGGCCATTACGATTCCGCCTAAAATAAAAAGAAGTGGGATTTGCATGGTATGGTAGTCTACTATCCCAATAGCAACCAAGATGGATGCAATATGAGAAAAAATAATCGCCTCATTTATAGGCATATGTAAAAATGACCATAAGAATAATGCCCCGCAAATAATCTCTAAAGTATAAGTATGACCACGGATTTCATAATCATCAATACGCAGCCAGTTAACCGCAAGTTTTAAAATATAACCAACAAAAATACCTGCTGCTCCAGCCAATATGTTATAAATAATATTCATCATAAACCTGATTGTAATGCAGAACCAAGATGAAATACTGGAAGGTAGGTGAGAACAACCATAAGAGCAATTACTGCACCAACCAACAGAATCAACAAAGGCTCAATCAACGTAGTCATTCTTTCAACAAGGGCATCCACCTGTTTTTGATAATAATCTGCAGCCCGGTCCAAAAGGTCATCCAGCTCCCCTGTATCTTCTCCAGTAGACGCTAATTGAAGCAAAATTGACGGAAACACTTCCGTCCTCCTTAGTGCTGTAGATATATTATAACCATCTCTGATATAATCTGATGCATCATCAATGGCTTTTGCATATACCTTATTCTCCACCACTTTTTTCAATAAAGCTGTGGATTCCAAGACAGGAACTCCTGCTGCTAAAAGAATTCCAAATGTTTTACAAAATTTGTTTAAGATAGATTGATTAATAAGACTCCCAAAGACAGGAAGCTTCAATTTTGTGGCATCCAGAATAAATCCTCCACGCTGCGTTTTCGAAACCAGCCATAATACAAACATCGAAACCAGAAAAACAAAAATCATAATTCCCGCATTCTGACTGAACCAAGCACTAAACTTCATTAACTGCTTTGTCGCCGTGGGGAGATTTGCACCAAGCTGAGCATAGACATCCGAGAATTTTGGGATAATCCAGAGAAACATAGCCGATAGCATTACCCCAAGAAAAATAACCATGAATACAGGATAATTCATTGCCGATTTTACTTTTCTTCTTGTATCATCTAGATTCTCCAAATAGGATGCCAACTGATCAAGAATTTCGTTCAAATTACCACTCACTTCACCGGCTCTGGTCAAAGCAACAAATAAATTATTAAATACGCCAGGATGCCTGGATAATGATTCTGAAAGATTCATACCTTTTCTGATATTACCACCAACGGTAACGAGTATTTTTTTAAATTTCTTATGTTTTTCTTCTACTGACAGACTCTGGATTGCGCGCTCCAAGGTTAAACCAGCGGAAAACATTGTTGCAAGCTGGCGGGTAAAAAATACAAGATTGGATAGAGGAATACGGTTTTTCGCTTTCTCAATGGAGAGCTGAATTTCATCTATGAAAGGTCCCAGAAAATCCAATGTATCATCCGTTTCCTTAAGAGAAATAACCATTTGCCCACCAGTAGTAAGTTTTTGTACAGCCAAGTCCAATGATTCTGCACGGATTTCGCCTTCCTTACGTTTCCCTTCCAGGTCTTTTATCAAGTATTGGAATACAGACATTACAAGTCTTCAACCGTTGAGCGTAAGATTTCTTCTATGGTTGTTGTTCCATCCAGGACTCTTTTAATTCCCGCTTCTCGAAGAGCAGTCATCCCATTTTTTAATGCTGCTTCCCGAATCTCATCTTCATTGGCGTTATCATACACAAGGCCACGAAGGTCTCTCGACAATGGAATCATTTCAAAAATAGCTGTTCGGCCTCGATACCCAGTATTTCGGCATTCAGCACAGCCTTTTCCTCTCCAAAGATTATCCTTAACAAGGGAAGGGTCTAGACCAATTAAGGCTAACTCCTCCTTTGAAGGAGTAAATTTCTCTTTGCACTTGGCACATATGCGACGTACCAGTCTCTGGGCCATGACCAAGTTTAAGCAGGAGCCCACAAGAAAAGGAGCAATGCCAATATCAAGTAAACGAGTAATTGTCCCTGGAGCATCATTGGCATGGACAGTGGAAAATACCAGATGGCCTGTAAGTGCAAATTTTACAGCAATATCTGCTGTTTCTGCATCACGAATTTCTCCGATTAATAATATGTCTGGATCTTGACGCAAAATGGAGCGAAGAGAACCAGAAAATGTCAAACCAATATCTTCAAAAACCTGCACCTGATTAATACCATCTAACTGATACTCAACCGGGTCTTCCACAGTGGTAATATTGGTTCGTTCACTTTTGATTTCCTTCAAGGATGCATATAGTGATGTGGACTTCCCCGAACCGGTGGGGCCAGAAACGACCACCAAACCATAGGGCTGATTGATCACTTTCTTGAAAACGCCAAGATGATCTTTTGGAAATCCTAATGAAGAAAGGCTGAAATCAAAACCGGTCTTATCCAGTAAGCGCATGACGACCTTTTCCCCATATACGGTAGGCAAAATGGAAACACGTACATCAATATCTTTACCAGGAGCCTTAATGGAAAATCGCCCATCCTGGGGTAAACGTTTTTCTGCAATATTTAATTTGGATAATATTTTAATGCGTGTGGATAAGCCACTTAAGGAAGATATTGGCGGAGTCATAATGGTTTGCAGTACACCATCAATACGAATTCTTACTGTCACTTGTCCTTCTTGGGGCTCAAGATGTATATCAGTGGCCCGTTCCTTAATTGCTTCCTGCAGGATCAAATTTACCAGTTTTACAATAGGTGCATCTTCTGCTGAAGCTTTATCAGGAGATAAATCTACCAGCTCTTCCGAACCTTCTTCCCCTGACACAACTGTTATGCCAGAGATAGCTTCATCAACTTCTGCCGATTTTTGGATTTCACCATATACCTTTTCTAATGCTTTCTCAAGTAAGGTTGGACCAACCACTAGAATATCAGGATTCAGATTAGTCAGCCTCTTGATAGAATCAATAGCCACTAGATCTTCAGGATCTTCCATGGCAACAACCAGTGTTGCTTCATTCTTACTCACAGCCATTACGCGGTTGGTCCTGGCAAAATCTTCTGGGATCATAGCGGCTACATCAGGATCCGCATCCAATAAAATAAAATTATCTGCTTTTTTATATCCCAACTGCATAGAATAAACAGTCATTAAATCATCTTCTTCGATAAGATTTAAATCCATGAGTGTCTGACCGAGTTTTTCATGGGTATTCTTTTGCTGAGCAAGGGCCTCATTCAACTGATCATCTGATATCTTCTGTTCGTGAACAAGGATCTCACCTATTCTAGAAAACTGTGGATTAAATTCTACTGACATACAGGCCCTGGTGTTGCTGCTCTGGTTAAAATAATACTTACTGGGTCACTTTGCGTTATGGTAGGGATGAGACAAGTAGCGATAATTGTTGCATCAGCTTGGTCCCAGTAGCAAAGTTCATTCTGGTCATCATAAGAAGCCCATTGACATTGTTCCTTAACGAAAATGACTGTTATAAGAGCAGTACCATTCTTATCCGTGTTTACAATTGGTAGACCTCCTAGCATATGGAAGCCATCCCACTCACCATTTCCTTCTCCTTCATCAAAAGTATTTGGTAGACCATCAATACCCCAATCATTGAAAAATTCTGATTTTTCTGGGACATCCCATTCACCATCACCTGTAATATCAATAGCATCGTGGTCATCATTATAGTTACCCTCATCTGAAGTAGCGGGGTCATCATCTGCACCGTAATCACGCCAGGTAAAAATTCCATCGCCACTTCCTTCAAGAACACCATTAATTTCTAATCCTTCATCAATCCAACCTTCTCCTTCATCAATAACACCATTTCCATTTAAATCTACCCTTTCATTTTCATAACTAAACTCTTGCCAAGCCACAATATTATTTCCAGAGAAAGAGATGGGTACTCCTTCAACTGGTTCATCACAATCCGCAGTTGTAACACGTGCAGTTAGAGTCATTATAAGCGAATCGGTAGGGAATGGCAATGTAAAATCATATGCAGTAATTGGTACCGAAACGGTAACCGTTGGTTCAAATAAAGAAACTTGAGAATAACCATCTTGTAGGTTAATAATAGTACCAATGGAGTCACCATATACACCGTCTCCATTTATATCGTCTCCCCATGTGTATGCTGTAATAATACAATTCTTTCCTTGGTAATCATTATCATATACCAAAGTGGAAAAAGCCATACCATGTGTAGGTTCAGAACCATTTTCCCACGGTGTATTATATGTAAAACTAGTTCCTTGCACTGATGCTTCCGCTACAGTATTCGTATCTAAAGGCTCTAAGGTCCAGTAAACATATATACTATCTTCAACAGGATTATAGTATCGGTCATATACCAATGCACCAATTTGTCTCTGATAAAAACAGGCTCCAGATGATTGTGTGGAATTAACACTCCAGTCTGCTACTATAAAATGGGGTGGTCCTGCTTCAATAATGACTGCTGTTTTTGAAGCGTAAACATCAATCTCACCATCAAGATCACAATCTGTACTTACTTCTACACGTATAGGACCGGGTCTAGTACCACTATTTACCGATACACTAGCGATTCCATTTATGCTGTAAACCGACGTATCTGTAACACCAGGTTCTTCTAAATAACAACCTTCTAGAACAGGATATAATTTAAACCGAACCAACTTTGATTCATTAATTAGGTTATTACTTTGATCATATAATTCTGCCTTTATTAAGGTTGATTCCACACCGCCACCGTTCTTAACAACAATAGTACTCGGTACTGAGGAAGGAATCTGTAAATCAGCACAATTACCTATTACACTCTCCGAACCAATAATGATCTGTTGTGTTACAGAAACACTATCCTGTATTTCTGGATGGTAATATTTTACCTTTACTGCTCCTGGCCCAACATTATCATCAAAACTGTACGCTTCGAAAACTGTTTGTATCTTCCCAGCATCATCCGTAAAACAAGTATCAGCGCACTGCAAGCTTCCTTGCTCAGAATCAAGAATCAGATTCACTCCAGATAGCTCATCACCGTAAGCATTCTCTAATAAAACCTCAAAATCAGAAGAGCCACCTAAATCCACTTGATCATCTGCAGAAATATTAATAGTATATGGCCAAACCAGATCCTGCTTGTCATATACTGAGAACTCGACATAATCAATAATATCGTCAGTATATTTAACAGTAATGATCGCTCCAGATGAGCTTGTAGTCTCAATTTTTTTCTCATTCAAGTCAGGGGTAAAACGAGCTATCGCATAGCCATTTCCTCCTAGATCAGGAAAACCGTATTCCTTAAAATTCGGCACATACTTTGTGGTAGGATCATTGGTATCAAAACTACCGGTGACTCCTGAAACAGAAAAACTTAATGATTTCCCATTCACACCTTCACCATCTCCATCTAAAAGCCTGGCAATAACAACTGCACTGGCTTGGGGGTTGGATAAAACTTCCCCTACAATGACGGGATTCGAAGTAGATCCCACAATATACCGTGTAACTAAGACCAAAGAGCCACTCTCAGCAGTTGCACTATCATCGGGGATTCGGTCATCACATGAAGAATGGGGCAACAGTGAGATTAATAGTACATAAGAAAATAATTGAGTTATAATCCTCTTCATGATTACTCTCCTTGCTGCAATAATGGTTTAGGGTTCACCACATTCTTTTCATATTGAATCATATCATTTGTTTTAGTAATACCTGTATATGCATCAACAACAATTTTTGGAGTGATCTGAACAATAAGATCCGTTTTACGCTCAACAACATTATTGCTTGTAAATATTTTTTCTCCCAAATAAGGGATCTTATGTAGTAGGGGAAATTTGTAAACGGTTCTTTTTTTATCATTACTTAAAAGACCGCCTATGATTATGGATTCCCCATCTTTAACTCTGATTGTGGTTGATGAAGTCCGGCTTTTTACCCTGGGAATATTGTTGTCTGGGCCAATGAATTCAAAAATGGTTGAAACTTCAGGTTCCACCTTTACTGTAATGAATCCATCCGTGTTCACGGTAGGTAGTATATTTAATTTTATTCCCACTTCTTCTCTTTGAACTTGTACCTGACCACCAACACCACCGGAACTGAGAATATAAGGAACGATATCCACCAGCTTGATATTTGCTTCTCTACCATTAATAGTGGTCAAACGGGAATTCGCCAGTACTTCCGCTTTGTTATCTTTTAACAAAAGATCTAGTGTAAGATCAAATGCGGACAACTGTCTGCTAAAAAATCTTGGATAAAATCTTGTCTTATCTTTTTTATTGCTTAGTCTGTTAAATCCCATAGTTGCCGGAAGATCTCCAAGTGTCTGATCATCAGGAAGAACCGACCCTCCTCCAGAAGTAATCTCTTCCCCTGTCTCAGCCAGGATCGTGCTATACTTGGACAGACGGGACCAATCAATACCCAGCTGTTCTTCTGCATCTACTGCAACTTCGATAAGCCTTGTCTCCAGCATGATCTGAATAGCTGGAACATCGATCTCTTCTATCACTGCGATGATCTCAGCGATCTTTTTAGGTGAAGCATTGACCAGAAGCCTGTTACCGGATATATCAACCTGGATCTGGTCTGAAATATCCTGCAGAATCGTTTTTACATCTTCAGCAGAAGCGTATTTCAGCGTGATCACATAGGATGTGACACCTACCTCTTCTTTCAATTTTCTGGGATCCGCAATCAGAAAGGAATTCCCAACAATCTCATAACTCAAGCCAACAGCTCGAACAACAAGATTTATCGCTTGCTCAATAGGAACATTGTCAAGGTGTATGGAAATCTTATCTTGTTGATTAACATTAGGGTCGGTAACAATATTATAGCCGCTCTCTTTAGCAAGAATAGATAGAATACCCGGTAAAAATGCATCTTCTGCATGAAGTGTGATTAATACTTCATCGGAAGCATCCTTCTCCAGACTGGATTGTGCAGGAAGTGTCATGCATAATATTAAAAACAATGATGAGATGATTATAAGTTTATACTTCTGAATCATATTTTTTCCATACTTAATCATAGAGATGAATTCTTTCTACTTCGGAGCATGGTAATAATATTTGTACCATTCTCATCAAGGTATTTTTGAAAATTATCATAACCTACATCCTTATAGGTTTGCTGAAAAATGGAGCTATCAATATTTTTTTCTGTTTTCATAACTACTTTCAATTCATTGAAGCTCATAAGTCCGGGGTTCCCATTAACGATAGGTTTGGGAATCCCTAGAAGTGCCTGCAACTCGTGTTTCCATGTTGGATACTCTTTAGCTCTTATTTTTGTTGGAGCAGGTGTTCCTTTAGCCTGGAGCGAACTTCTATCAGTATTAGATTTAACAACTTTCACCTTTGGGGAATTATTATTTCTCACATTATTATTTAATTGTTTGCTACGTTTTTTAATCTTTCGGGTATCTGAAGAGCTTTTCAATTGCTTTGAAGGCATTGGTGACAAAGCAGAAATGCCATAATCAACTGCCGGTTTTTTAACTTTCTTTACTATAGTAGTGGGAGCACTTTTATTATCACTGTCAAATAAAGGCCTATTTTTGTTGGGGCTTTGCTCATTCTTTTTAGCGATAGCTATATTAAACATACCTTCAACAAGTGATTCTGGCGGTACAGTTTTCTTAGGTTTTTGTCTGGCATTACCAATAACCAACTCCGTGACAGGTTTATTACCCTGGGGCCGATTATTCAGGTGATTTTTCCCTGGTTTTTGTATCTTACTGACATTATTAGATATACCCGATTTTAGGACCATTGGAACTACATCATTTTTATTAAGCGCTGAGATTGGTTCAGATTGTTTCTTAGATTGTTTACTCAAAATACTTGTTTCCCCTTTAAGGGAAAAATTTGATAACTCTTTGGGCAAACCATCCTTAATACCTGGAGCAGGATAGGACATTAGCCTGTTTTCATTTTTAATGATGACCTGGTTTTTATCAATTAATACAACATCACCTATATTTTCAATGAAATCACCCGCTGAGATTCCAAAAATTTTTCCCCGGTAATCGATCTGTGCCTGAAAGTTATTTTCCCGTTGGTAAATGAGAGCAACACGTATTGCACTTTTATTCCTGCGAGACCGACGGCCACTACCATCTAAAGAAAGGACATTGGTAAGCACCATAGGCTCTTTATTTATTATGAACTGGTAATTATTTCGCTCTTCCAGCCGTTTCTCCAAAAAAGCAATCACATTTTCGAGTTCCTCATCTGTACCAAATTGCAAATTTCTAGAACGATCCTTGATTCTATCATATTTTTTATTCATGGGAAAAAGTTTGAGCCCTGCAGCAACAATAGAGATTAAGGAGATGCCTACAATGAGATTCCAGATTGTTCTTCCACGATCACTCATGTAGCTACCTTCGATTTCGATTTAACCAGAGTGATTGTGGAAAGATTCATCATGAATTCCTGTAATATAAGATCATTTTCTCTGGCATTTGACCTGATACGCTCAATTCCATTTTTCACTTCATATTCATCAACGGTAATCAGCCTCGGCGACCTCTCTACTTCTGATAAGAATTTGCCAAAATCTTCAAAAGTACATTTCAGCGTTAGGATATAGGGAGATTTAAAATACCCTCCAATGCGAATCCTTTCCTTTGGCTTGATATTTAGAAGTTCAATATTGAGTGCATCCATCATATCGGTAAGGTTTTTCAGAAAAGGAAGGCTGGCATCATCAGCCAGTGAATCCATTTGAGAAAGAGCCAGGTTTTCCTGGAATAAGGTAAACACACGATCTAACTGGCTTGCCAATATCTGGGCACTTATAAGGTTCTCGTTCAGCTCCGCCTGCTCACTCTCAAGGGCCGATATCTGTAATGGTTTATCCCCAATAAGAACTACTGCACCGCTCCAGTATGAAACTGACAAAATAATCAACGCACCAAATAATATTATATTTCTTTTTTCAGCCATAATATTTTTTAGGAATATCTTCCAACAGTTTTCTTTTTGACCGCTGCTACAAACTCGAAACGAATAATTTCCTGCCCTCGAATACTGATCCTTCCATAATCTTCCAGTTTGATCCTGCTGAAATTTTCAGAGAAACCTTTATTCGCCTTCAAAGTCTGAAGATACTCATCGATTATCTCGAAATCCTTACGGTCCTCGAACGTTAGTGCAATACCATTAATCACCATTTTTTGCCGTTTGAACCGTAAACCAGTTATGGCCATATCATCTGGTGTCATGCTTCCGAGCATTTCAAGGTTCTTAGACCATAGAAAACGATTCTGTTCCAAATCCGCAAAACTTAAGATATCCTCCTTAGATAAATTTTTCCCACGGGACTGCATTTGCTTTATTTCACTTTTTAAACGTGCAATTTCAGACTTTTTCTGTTTTATGATGGCATTATAGCCTGAATTAATCATCCATACTCTTCCGTTGGCACTCAGGAATAATATAATAAGTAGCGCGAATACAGCCCAGCGACCCCGTTCCCTGATCCGTTCCAGCCGTGTCTCTGCACTTTCTGCTTTGTTGAGATTGATAATAATGTACGTTTTACTCACGGTCCATTCCTCCCCGTATTCCCAAACCCAAAGCAACCGTAAACTGGCTGGGATTGTCAACGGAAAAATCAGCTGTACCATTCATATGCTCGAAAGGATTAAATACCGCTGTCTCTACATTTAATTTGCTCGATATAAAATCTACCAAACCTGGTGTACTCGCTGCACCGCCAGTAAGAAATATCTTAAGGAAAAAACTTTGCCCAGTTTGTTTCGCATAGAATCTTAGTGATCTGCGTATATCTTCTACAAGATTATCATATACATTGCGTTCTGCAATTCTAACACTTTCATTTCCACCGTTGGTGCTGCTCTTTATCATGCATGATATACCTTCCTTGTATAAAAGATCCTGTGCATCTGTATAACTGAGTTCATGTTTTGCAGCTGTTTCTTTGACAAAATTATGACCGCCTATTGGAAGATCACGTGTAAAAAACTCCTGCCCTTTACCACAAACAACTAAACTGGATGACACGGCTCCAATATCTACGATGACAATCAAACCATCTTCTGGAATATCTTTGACATACGTGATAGCATTACTAAGAGCTATTGGATTTACATCTACAATACCAGGTTTAAGCCCGCATTCCTTCAATAGATTAATATGACTGTTGATCACCCCTTTTGTGCAGGCGACCAGACCAACATCAATTTTGTCTATTTCCCGGTTATTGGATCCAAAGATTTGATAATCAATTACTGCATCGGTACCATCCATGGGGATATGTTTCCTAGCTTCAAAGGTCATCGCTGACTTCAGTTCATCCGATGGCATTTCCATGGTAGTGATCTGTTTGATACTGGATGAAGAACCATTGATACCACTAATCACACTCTTGATACGCTTGGGGTTTAAGCCCTGCTGACGCAGTAGCTCTTTTACAGCCATTACCCAATGAGTATGATCAATTTTTTCCGGATCATAGGTGGCATTCGGCTCAGGGACCAGTCGCATCCCAGCATCTAGAGTCACATATTCGTCCTTGTTCTTCTCAACAGAAACCATCTTCACGTAATGTCGACCGATATCCAATCCTAAATACATTTTCCCCTCATATCCACTAGAAAGTTTCCAATTCGCCGTAAGAAGCCATTTTCAGGATCACAGCATTATTCGCACTTTGCAAATCAGGGAAATAAGGAGGCGGCCTCATGCGCAGGTTCCAGTCATAATGATAGTTTTTATCATACCCTATACCTGGAGAAACATTGTACGGTCCAGGGTAATTCCTTTTCATATAGCCGCGCTTAAACTGGACAATAGAACCCCATAGATTGATATACCCTCGATAATCATCATCACCTGTGTAAATACCATTAATCCCGTCAGAACGGTAATAATTACGGTGCCCGCCACGCCCGTCAGCAATGATCCCGTAGGCCAAGCCATCATCCCAGTCATGATAGCCCTGAAGCGAGTTCTGCCAGTAATGGGCAATAAAACCACCACTCATGGCCAGTATAGATGCATTGATAGTGATATCAGTTCCAAACTGCTGACCCCGTGCACCATTGGGTCTGGTATTAGCGATAATGATGTTGCCGCCGGCGATTAGCCCAAGAATATTGTTTGTCCCACCATCCTGAGGATGAATGACTTCACCATTTCCATTAGAATCGATATACACAATATCATCAATAAGCCAAATATTGCCCCAGACCCGATCGATCTTATCTTCATCATCATGACGTCTGTATTCGGTAAAATCGTCTGTTACAATCGTATATTGCCCATCAACCACACCTCGTACAAGCACCTGGCCGCCTTTAACATATAGAACTTGAGGACTGGAACCTTTGGGGAAAAATGTACGGTCCATATATACGTATTCACTATCATAAATCAAATCAGGACAAGTAAAAATATCACAATTGCTACCTGAAAAGCCTCCAACGTTCCAGTATTCAAAATCAAAATGTTGGATACGGCCTGCTTCACAAAATTCTGTTCCATTATCTAGATGATCATGATAATACTGAAACTCATTCCATTCCACATTTTCAGCCAACCCTGTAGGAGCACTGGCATTGATGAATTTTACACTCTCATTATGCATAAACCCTTCACTACCTGGCCCCATATAAGTAATGTCTCCACCATCAATGGTAATCAGGATCCGATCTTCCCCTAGAGGCAAGGCAGCTGTAGCTTGAAACAATATAGTTTTTGAGCCATCTGAGTTTTCAATGCGAATATTGTCACCCCCTTCGATTAGAGCCATTATTTCTGCCTGCACATTACTGCCACCCGCATCAAAAGCACTCATGACTACAAAATTATCATTAATATATCCAACATCTGGTGTGAACAGATTCTCGGGGCCAACATGAAGGCCAGAAGTATTTACAACTAACCCTGTATTTTCCTCATCCCAGACAAAATTATATTCTGCCGGAGGACTCCCTACAGGGGGAATATTATACCACCACTGGGCCACCCAATATCCACCAGGAACAAAATTGATCTCAGTCATCACCAAGGTATCTTTTTTTCCATTTCTGAATAACATATCATCCGCTTCAAAATTCCGAGTGGCATGGGCCCTGGTCACGTCTGCAGAATTTTCTGGAGGGAAAATGATAGCATCCACCGTATCCAAAATTGTTACTGTTTCACCGCCGATGTCTTCTTCGAATACACTTTCATCGCATGCACCCCAGCTGCCTATCCCCCCACCATTCGCTACCGCTTCATTGGTAATATTGACTTGTCCTGAAAATTCAGGACAGCCATAATTACTGAATATGATATCTCCGTTTGTATGCACCTTTCCTTCAAGATGGTCACTGGCACCAAAATTCACTGTGCCCGTATTGCCAGGTCCAATTGGTTTTTCTTCATTAGTAAAATACATGAATTCCTCAAAACCCTGGGGGACCATAGAAGTGTATACGGTGCGCTCAACAGACACATCAGTACCGTTGGTACTAACATATTCAGCAACGCCAGTAGATTGTGCAATATATTGTTTCCGAGTGGTATTGGGCAGTAATTCTGCTCTGGCTGAAATATTTTTATACTTACCAAGATGTTCTCCATTTTCATCATCTCCATAGCTTCTTCCTTCTGCATAAAGCGTAGTGTCACCAGTGATCTGAGGCAATATCACAACCCCAACATCATTCAACCCTGCTTCGGCAACATACAGTGCCTTCCATTCCGCATAGCGATATTTCTCCATGGCTGCTTGGCTGAATGTATTTTTTAAATAGGCAATGGTAAAACTCATACTTACCAAGGTAAATAAAATAGCTAGGGGGGCAGTACTTCCAGGGAACAAGTATTTAAGCTTCATCGTCTCCGCCTACCATCGAGTTTGTGATTTTTGTCTGAATATATGCTGTACCCAAAAAAAGCGTACGATAGAAATAATGATCTTCTTCCACAGCACCTGCTTCATCCATTACATCCGATTCCATACATAAAATCAGCTCCAGATGTAAAAAGGATTGTTTAAATGCTGTCATACCGGGTCGACTGGATGGCTCATAATTCGCAGTAAAATTTTTCAGATAAAGTGTTCGTTGACCATTATCGCGAAATACACCGCGGTTCGGAAACCTCAGAACACCATCCAATGGGACATTATCATTAAACTCAATTCCTTCGTTGGACCGGCAAGAAATGACTAAATCCGGTGTCAGGCTTTGAAATTGATTATATAGCTTTAGGCGGGAAAATCCATTTAAACCATCGATCTCAACTTTTTGGGCTAGATGCAACTCACGTGTTATTTCCCGCATAATATTATTCCCATATTGGCGTAAATCCTGCCGTACAGTATCCGTCTGATAATGAAGCATTACCGCCTGTGCTGCTGATGTCATTCCAAGACCAATGATACTGGTTACCACAATTACTGCGGAAAGCTCTATGAGTGTCATACCTCCCGTTGACTTTCTAAATAATTTATTAATCATAATTCAAAAACACTCATTATAGTAGAAAGTTTTCTTTCCTTGGAAACATTTCCAGAGTAGCGGCTTGGCGGAGCAGCTAGGTAATCATACCATTTGATCCAGCATTCCAGTTCGTAACGCTTGAAATCCGTGCTTCCATGATCCGTATTCCGATTTAAGCGACGAATATCATAATACAATTTTGCTCGGATTTTGTACCTGGATTGTGCAGATCCTACCAGATAAATCTCGTCTCCTTCCAGGTCACCTGCCAATTCTGACGGAGAAATTGCACCATCCGCAATACGACCTTTCCAATATTCCATATAATTCAGCAGTTCTTCAGAAGCTCTTTCCTTTACTTCCAAGGCATGAAGCTCACCGCGTGCATGCACAACTCCCATAAGCAGGCCCACAGCCGCAATTGAAATAATAACGGTAGCCGTCATGACCTCAATAAATCCGATACCACTATATGTTTTTTTAGCAATCATCAATTTTAAAGTACATTCTGCGCAAAAAGTTTTGGATTATCGGCAATACCTCTTGCTATTTTTCGTTCAATATCCCCCTGTGTGACAAGCCTCTGTAAATCTTGGTCCAGCGATTGCATTCCTTCCACACCACCAGACTGAATGATAGAAGGGATTTGGTAGATTCGATCTTCACGTATCAGGTTCCGAATTGCGGTTGTAGCTATCATAACTTCGCATGCAGGTACACGGCTCTTACCATCTTTGGTAGGCAGCAGTTTCTGTGCGATAACAGCTTCTAAACTCTCAGAAAGCATTGATCTTATTTGCCCTTTCTGACCTGGCGGGAAAATATCAATTATACGATCTATGGTTTTCACTGCACTGGATGTATGCAGAGTCGATAAAACAAGATGACCTGTTTCTGCCGCTGTCAATGCTAGGGAGATGGTCTCTAGATCTCGCATTTCACCCACTAGGATCACATCCGGGTCTTCCCGAAGGGCTGCGCGCATGGCATTAGCAAAACTATGGGTATTGGCTCCCAATTCCCGCTGATTTATCAAACTTTCCTTAGTATGATGATAATACTCCACAGGGTCTTCGATAGTAATAATATGACATTTACGCTTGATATTTATATGATCAACCATAGCCGCCAGTGTAGTGCTTTTCCCTGAACCAGTTGGTCCCGTTAATAGTACCATACCTCTATCAATCAAAGCTAAGTTCATTAAAATGGGCGGTATACCAAGCTCTTCACTATCTTTTACCACCTCCGGTATAGTTCTAAACACACCGGCCAATCCTTTGACCTGGTTAAATAAGTTTACCCGAAAACGGCCCTTTCCATCTAAGCTGGTTGAAAAATCAATTTCTTTTTTCTCTTGGAATGCCTGTATCTGATCTTCATCCAAAACCTGAGGAATAATGGATTCCATGTCATCCTGATGGAGAGGGTCCATATCAAGCGGTTTCATGGTACCATTGATACGAACCATTGGAATGGATCCCACACTAAGGTGTAGATCTGACGCTCCACTGTCTAAAGAATATTCCAGTAACTTATTAATATTCACAGTAGCTTACTCTTCTTCAGGTGATCCGTAGCCGCTGAATTTTCCAACATCTGCATCAAAAACGACCTGTTGTCCAGCGCCACCGGACATTTCTTCTGTGCTGGTAGCTGTAATCCTACCTCCCTGGTCACTTAACTGGATATCAAAAGCCCACTTTAATTTTGTGGACCGGCTAACATCCAGCTGTCCTGAGCGTTCTAATTCTTCCACTTCACTGGGCCACTGGCCCTTTATCTGGTAATACATTTTAGCTGCGTTATTTATGTTGGACATAACTGTCCTGGCTTCGGAAGCGTATGAACTTTTGACATAGTTCAAATAAGTAGGTAGTGCAATTACAGCCAAAATAGCGACAATTACCACCACGACCATGATTTCTATCATGGTGAAGCCGGATTGCTGGTTCCGGTTACGATTCATTACCGTATCTCCTTTTTTCAAATTAATTATTTTTAAGTAGATATTCCGCATTTTCACTAGAGGATATACCTCGGGCTTATCACCGTCTAAAAAACAAAACGGTTGTTGCCTTGATTTCACTCACGACTAAGAGATATTATTTTAGATAGAGGATTTTAACTGTTTTTTGGTAGGATTCAGATGCAAGACGAATAAAATAAACACCGGTAGATAACCCATGCCCAAACATATCTTTTGCTTCCCATTGCACATGATAGCTGCCTTTGTCGACTCGCCCATCTTTTAGAACATGGATCACTCGTCCATTAATATCCATAACTTGGATCAGTAATTTCTCTTCCACAGCAATATCGTAAAATATATTAATCACGGGGTTAAATGGGTTAGGATATGGAGCATGAAGTTTAAACTGATCTGGAAAACTATTTTCTTCAAGAGCACCCAAGAGATTATCTATAGTATAGACATTGTTATTGAATTCAAATTCTTCAATATCGAATAGATTATCAATCCCATCTCGGTGCAACATAACATCTATAATCTGAAAACCGGAACTATCATTAATAGGCTGGATAAAATACTCTTCCCAGTCTCCTTGGAATATTACTCTATCTATCCCATTATAACCATATATAGTATCGTTTTCAGCAAAACCAGTTATAATGTTATTGCCATTATTTCCATGCAGAACATTAGAATACTGATTGCCTACAATTGAGATATTATTTTCACCTGTTACAATTAGATTTTGTAAATATTGTGAGCGATAAGTATAATCAAGCGATTCATACCGACTCATTGTGAATTGTGAATTATACTCTGGATCCAGCATTGCGGTGTATTTCCAAGTTTCACCAAAGAAACCATAAATAATTCCAAATAAATCAGGGTCACCCTGGGCCATGGTTTCGCGGGTAATGAATGCATATTCTTGATCCCCGCTGTGACCATCACCATTTGGGTCATGTGCCCAGATACCGAAATAGCACTCAAGCCCTATGGCGAAATATTCTTCTTCATAATCTTCTTCATGCAAATCCTCTAAAGGATTATATATTTGATTATCAATCGCATTATTCATTGCAGATAATATTGCACTCTGCAAACCAGGATTAGCCAGTTGGATACCAAATTCATGAATAAAATGTAGAACTTCTTCGTAAGTAGCGTCCCGATTAGAGCTTTCTATATATTCGATACTTCCTTCAGAGAATACTTCATCCGCAAGCAAACTCTTCCCATTCACACCTGCATCCATCAGTGCCAAGAGATCTGGGTTTTCGTACTCATCTTCATCATTTAAAAGAAAAAAAATGGCATTGCTTGCACCAAGAGTATTCGAAATAGCAGTTTTATCACTACCCCAATCATTTCCAGGAAAATTCATCAGATAGGATTCAAGGACACTCCGAACATGTATAATCTGAGTTTCAGTGAAGTTATCCTGGATCAAAATTGGAATTAAATCTCCGTTAGGAGTAGTTACATGTGTATACCTTGATGCCACCACTGTAAATAAGCTGTCTACACTATCCGGGAGATTAACGATTCCACTTTGAGTGCCAGTGATATCAATATGAGGCAGTGTCGGCGAAGCACTCTCACCTGTAACGGTAACATATACTGGAACGGATACTGGTTCCACTTCAACAGAACTTATATTGATGGCAGCTTCATACGATCCTGGATTAAGCCCTGACGTTAATACCTGTACATTAATATAATCACTTTCTCCAGAATTTAACATTCCATTAAGTTCACCATCGTCTGAAGAAATGACCATCCAAGGCACATCAGTTTCAACGGTGGCAGCAGCCCATGATAGTTCATTATCCACAAAATCGGAATCATAGATTATCTCTGTGCCATGAGCACCGGAGCTATTTTGAAAACCAATTGTGGCTGCATTGGTGACTCCATCCATTTCATTATAATTCACCCGAAAAGATCCATCCGGATACAAAATGATTTGAAAATCATACAAGCCCCAGTAATCAGTATTACCTTGTGGAAGCCAGCGGGCAATATTATTAAACCAGATTACGGCTCTGTCATTATTGGTATGATAATAGATGTCTCCACCAGCAGAAGAATTAGCATTGTTGTTCATTGGATTTAAATCATCCCAGAAACCAAAGATAGCGGGACGCGGTGCGTCAATTGAAGGAATTTCAGTATTATTCCAAACAGTTGAATTAACCATATCCCAGCCAATCCATCCATTGGCATTAGCCTTTACATAATCATAGGTTTCACCATAGAATGGGAAATCAAAGGGGAGTTCAATATCTGATACTGTAAACCAATCATTATGGGCTAATGTTAATTGAGTGCCAATTCCACTTATATCTATCCACTCATAATCAAGACTATTTTCGGTCTCAGAACTGGTCCAATAGTAATTACCTTCATCGGGGCCACCCTGAAAATTGACGAATGGGAGTGCCTGAGATATACCTATGTCATAAGATAATTGTACACCATCTTCACTGGAATTAGAAATCTCAAGAATTTGGGTACCAAAATTTCCAGCATCGAGGATAAATGAAATCTCATTAGGGTTTACTTCCAAAGTAGGAATACCAAAAGAGACCGTGAATGAAATAGTCTCACCTGAAGCGGTAACATTATAAAGGTTCAAACCTCCATCCGCCCCACTACTATCATTATACAAAAAACAAGATGGATTTGTATCATCATTGATTACTGTGTGATTATAATCAAGGCTATAGGGTGCATTATCAAAATTCCCATTACTAAATAGTGTACCTCCAGGACGGTAAAGATATATTTCATCCGGTGGACCAGAAGCGTTCCCATTTCCAGCTTCTGTATTAATCCTATATACCAGTAGGCCTGATCTATTACCCGGAGTGTTCACATCATAGAGCCCTTCTTTCTTACGGTATTCAACAACGAAATATTCGGTCTCTGAATTGGGCGATGCAATCTTATACAAAACATCTTCCTGCTCCTGCAGCGGGTTCAGAGTATAGGTGCCACCAATAGTGATTTCCGTCATTTCAATCCAGTCACCATATTTCCACTTTACAAAAGCACTTGAATACTGGGGAGGATCGGTATTTGATTCCATTAGATCCCACCCGCCAACTGCTTGAGGTGCTCCTCCTCCATCATAATGGTAAAGATCAGGGGCACCAAGAACATGGAAAAACTCGTGACAAAGCACACCCACATTAAAATACCAAGATTCGGATAGCATAAATAAATAATCACCCACTATTGATCCACTGATTTCTACGTCTTGAGTGTATAAAGACCAACGATGCGGCCATAGCAAGTCTGACCAATCGCCGGGTGTACCGTATACAACAAAGGAAACCGCATCAACATAGCCGTCGTCATTGGAATCAACAACCAAATCCGATGGAATATTGGGAGAAATAGAATTAATTGCATTGGCCAGAAGTGAATGCTCTCGCTGAGTTCGATCATCACTACCCTGATAACCATTAGGATTATCATTAGAAAATGGCTCATAATAGCTCCTCGGATGATCATCCTGGTATGACGTATTAATATCAAAAATGCTGCCTGGATAATGAAATGTATTAACGTCCAAGGTATTGTAGGATACCTCTTTGAAATAATGTTTCAGAGACGGCTCATCTCCTTCCATTTGAAAGATAGCATCATAGTAGGATCTAGGGTGAGAAAACACCGAATCATCATCAAACCGAATAAAAACATTTATCTGATTTATAGTACCTGAAGTAGGTGCATCCCTATCAGGTCTTCCCGCCTGTTCATTCAAGTAAAACATCTTATTTTTATTATAAATTTCTGTGCTAATGGCTTCTCCAGGAGTTAGACCATACGATGCAGGGTCATTAGATCCTGCCAATATCTCAGATGGTACCAATTCACCATCAATCGCTAAGGCATAATAAAAAAAACCATCTTCTGGATTCATAACGATTGTGAAATCATTTTCATCATGGATGCGGCGGCCGTACTGGTCACCGGTAATAAAACAATCGAGCACTGACCCATCAGGGAGTGTTATGGTTCTGGGAATTGATTCAAACCATGTAGCGAACATAAATGAAAATAAGCCCGACGTAAAAAGTAATATGCGAAAATACTTCATCTATATTTTATTGATCTGTAGGTTGAAAATATTAAGAAATTATGATACTTATTTAAAAAGCACCATCTTGCGCGAAATATCACGATCATTTATCCGTAGACGGTAAAAATAGGTGCCACTGCTAACGGGGTCACCCATGTGATCAGTACCATACCAGCGATATGTAGATTGGCCCGGATAAAAGGATCCAGAATGTAATGTTTTTACCCAATGACCCTGTAGGTTAAAGATGGATAAATTTCCAATAGACTCAAATTCAGATTCAACCATGATAGTCGTACCAGGATTAAAGGGATTAGGATAATTAGGTTTAAGTGAGAATCTTTCAGGATCCAACTGATCTACACGTAACACAGCAGTACGATTTAAAATCATTTTATGGGTTAGATCACCATCGTTGGACACATGGTTGAGAACTATGTAATCACCAGTCCATTCATCGATAGAATATCTTAACTCTTGACTACCTAGCACCCCGATAGGTGTATTAAACCTCCTAAAAAATAACAACTGCACATCTTCTTTATCATAACTCGAATAGTGGTACGCCCATGACAAATCTTCATTATAAATCACAGTAGAATTGGATTCATAAATTAAAAACCCTTTTCGGTTACCACCTTCAGAAATATTAATTAATATATCCTTATCATCGAATATTTCTACCTGACTGGATAACGATTCAGTACCACTCCACTCGCCAACAAAATCCCTGATGGATTGTGCAGGTAGGCCCGTCAGAAAGGATAGGGCAGTGATAAACACTATATATCTATGTAAGATTGACTGCATTCTAATTGGTTTACAACTTTATAAGTTACAAATAATCATATGTTTTTGCAGGATCTAATTCAATTCTGTTTATATGCGGTTAAATTAAAATAATAGTAAATATAACAATCAAAAAGTATAGAATATTCTATTTTCTAAAGGTCCTGATAAATAACTGGTATTAAAATTAATTATTTTTTATCCTATTTCAGGATTGATGTATGCAATTCAAATTGTAATTTCCACACTGTTTTTATTTAAAATCACTTTTATACAATCTTGATTGCAGCAGTACCAAAGGAAGTACTACCTCTTGAAACCCGTGTTTCCGCTACACCATCATCTGTCAAGGAACTAACCAAGGCTGGTATTATTGTACAGGTAGAAAAGGATGCGGGACTCAATTCCTACATTTCTGACAATGATTATAAAGAAGCTGGAGCTCAAATAATAGAATCCACTTCAACGCTTTATACAAACGCAGATATTATTCTAAAAGTTCAGAGTCCAAAGATCGAAGAAATCTCTCAATTTAATCCAGGAGCGGTTTCCGTCTCTTTCATGCAAACAACACGAGCTACAAATCTTGTAAAGGCCATGGTTGAAAAATCTGTCACAGGTTTTTCCATGCACTTAATACCCCGCACAACTCTTGCTCAAAAAATGGATGCACTTTCTTCTCAAGCAAATATTGCTGGGTATAAATCAGTGCTAGTTGCTTCAGGAAGAATAGGAAAATATATGCCGCTGCTGATGACCGCCGCCGGTACAATCAGACCATCAAAAGTACTTGTTTTGGGTGCTGGTGTTGCAGGCTTACAGGCCATAGCCACAGCTAAAAGGCTCGGTGCACAGGTGGAAGCATTCGATGTTCGTCCAATTGTAAAAGAACAGGTTGAATCACTGGGAGCAAAATTTATTGAAGTAGAAGCTGCTATAGAAGAAGGTGTCGGTGAAGGTGGCTATGCTAAGGAAACATCAGAAGATTACAAACTCAAGCAGCAGGAACTTATTCATAACCACATTGCCAATGCCGATGTAGTAATTACCACAGCACTTATTCCAGGACGACCGGCTCCGTTATTAATCCCCAAGTCAATGGTCCAGGATATGAGGCCCGGATCAGTTATCATGGATTTAGCCGCCGAGAATGGTGGCAATTGTGAGCTCACCAAAAAGGATGATATTATAGAATCCAACCAAGTAATCATAGATGGCACTTCCAACCTCCCTGCAACAATGCCGATTCATGCTAGTGAACTTTACGCAAAAAATGTAGCGGCATTCCTTCTCTATACATTTAATGATGGGGCATTGAATCTAGATTTAGAAGATGAAATTATTTCCGGTGCAATGTTCACCCACCAAGGAATAATCACCCACCAGCCAACACAAGAAGCATTAAATCAATCAAAGGATTCCTAATGGACATAAACATAATTACTGTTTTCATTCTCGCCATTTTTGTTGGCTTTGAAATTATAACAAAAGTTCCCCCTACCCTGCATACACCATTGATGAGTGGATCGAACGCTATATCTGGAATTGCGATTGTAGGTGCTATTATTTCTACAAAAATCGGCGGTGGTATTGGATCATATTTGGGGTTAGTTGCTGTTATTTTTGCAACAATAAATGTGGTGGGAGGTTTTATGGTTACCAATAGAATGCTGAAAATGTTCAAACGTAAATAAAACATCCAGTGAATATTCCAAATATTTCCTACGTACTTGCTTCAGTCTTATTTATCCTGGGAATTAAAAAGCTTAGCCACCCAAAAAGTGCACAAAATGGAAATACCCTGGCAACCATAGGAATGCTTATAGCAATTATTTCAACACTAATCTCAGAAGGATCACTTAATTTTGAACTAATTTTCATAGGAATGATTGTTGGCACCTTTATCGGTGCCATATTTGCTACAAGAGTCGAAATGACCCAGATGCCTCAAATGGTAGCAATCTTTAATGGTTTTGGTGGTGGAGCTTCTGCCCTTGTCGCTGCTGCGGAATTTCTCAAATCTGATCCAATTACTACCTTTACACTTACTACAATAATTTTTTCAGTTTTTATTGGGACATTAACATTTACTGGAAGTTTTATCGCATTCGGTAAACTTCAGGGCTTTATTACCGGTAAGCCCGTTATATTTCCAGGACAAAATTTTTTCAATGCCTTTTTAGCTGTATTCTTGTTTTATATAGGTTATCAGATCATCAACAATCCATTTATTCTCCCAGGTCAGAAGATTGATATTAGCTTTTTTTATTATCTCGTTGCTGTATCAGCAGTATTAGGGATTGCCCTAACAATTCCTATTGGTGGAGCAGACATGCCTGTGGTGATTTCACTTCTGAACTCCTATTCAGGGATTGCCGCTGCAGCAACAGGATTTGTACTAATGAATAATGGCCTGATTATTGCTGGCTCTCTTGTGGGAGCTTCAGGAATTATTTTAACAAATATTATGTGCAAGGGAATGAATCGCTCGCTGGCCAACGTTATATTTGGTGCTGTGGGGCTCGAACAGGAGACCCTAGGTAATGATACAACGAAACAAATAACCGTAAAATCTTACTCCACCGAAGAAGCGGCTATGATATTTGATGCTGCCGAAAAAGTAATTGTTGTTCCCGGTTATGGTCTAGCTGTGGCTCAAGCCCAGCATGCGGTGCGGGAAGTGGCTGAATTCCTGGAAACACAGAATAAACAAGTATTGTATGCTATTCATCCTGTGGCTGGCAGAATGCCAGGGCATATGAATGTATTGCTGGCTGAAGCAAATATACCTTATGAGCAATTAATGGATCTAGATGAAATCAATCCTGAATTTGAAGATTGTGATGTGGCCCTTGTACTGGGAGCAAATGATGTGGTGAATCCTGCTGCCCGGCACGACACATCATCACCCATTTATGGAATGCCGATACTGGATGTGGATAAATCTCGTACGGTAATGGTCAATAAACGAACCATGAATACTGGATTTGCTGGGATCCAAAATGAATTATTTGGCTATGAAAATTCTATTATGATTTTTGGTGATGCCAAAGATATGCTGCAACAATTACTTAAAGATTTGAAAGATTTGTAAACCAATTATAAAACCCACAGAAATGAGGGTTTTTACATTCGGCAAGTTATTCTATTTTTTTTCTTTACTCATATCGACCACAACTTTATTCGTCCCCGAATATAAACCAAGTGATATATATTTAGCACAGACAGCTTCTGCATAATCTTCTGAGAAGTATTTCCCGACCTTAAAAACACGCCCTCCACGATCTGCTACATCTTCCAGATCTGGCAACAGCTCTTTCACTGCTTGTACTTGTTCATCTCCCTGCGGAACGATATTCACTTCAAACATTTCCAGCTCTCCACCTAACTCTAAACTAACATAATGAGCGATCATACCTGTGAATTCTGCTACAGCGATAGCTTCTTCTTCCGTCACTTCATCATCCGCTTCCGCCATCATATTGATCAAATCTACCAAACCTTCCGCAACATCGACGTCAGGTCCCTCGTCTAGATAAGATTGGACTAGTTCTTTTAATTCAACCAGGTTTGTTACTTGTTCTGGCTTACCAGGTTGCAGATAGGGGATATCAATATTCCATTTATCCGCAAATTCCTTGATCAGATCAATCTCTTCTTTCGCAACATCATCATCTATGGCTGCTAATTTCACTAAAATATCAATAATCTTCTTAGCGCCTTTTGGACGTATCATATCACTAATAAGATCGCCTGACTCCTTTCGCTCTAAATTCAGCGCTTTTCCTAAAAGTGTCAGAAACCCTACCCCTCGATTATTATCCACGTAATAGCCTGTACCAATCATGGTGAATACAAATGCTAGAAATAGAGCAATAACACTTTTTGCTGCAGAAAAATAATCATTTGTAATTATTAGACTATTTAAAAGAAACGGGAATCCAACAGCAAAACCTAACATGGCAGCTACAATGGAAATGCTGTTTGCTACTTCTTCATTTTTTCTTCGTTTCCAGATTTTATTTACCGTTAAATATCCTTTGATCAGGGAAAAAATCAATGCACCAGAAACAAGAATGCTGATCAGTTTTTCAAATAATGTGGTACTACCTGCAGGTGAAGCCAAAAGCATAGAAGATAGAATAATTAAAATAATAAACAGCTTAATAGAATAACCCATTTAAGAAAACATGTATTTTCGGATATTTTAAAAAGATAATAACCATATTAGAAAGACAATCTAAATCAATATAAGCTTATAATAAAATACTTCATGTCCACTAGTAAATATAAGTACAATAGCACCTGGATTATTTTAATCAATCCCTTCCACCAATTGGTATACTCTGTATTAGTAAAAGAATTTAGTTCAATCTGCTGTTGGG
>CAJWLO010000008.1 GCA_913043235.1 uncultured Fidelibacterota bacterium | reverse complement strand
AAAAACTATGGAAGGCATATAATCTAAACAGTGTTTTAATTAGATGAATTAATGTTAATGAAAAAAAGATTAATATAAATTATTGATTATGTATTGTTAATTGTATGAATAAAATCACACTATTTGTTAATGGTTCCAAACGTTCATTGAATATTGATGGTAAAACTCCTTTATTATGGGTTCTTCGAGACGAACTGAAATTAACCGGAACAAAATACGGTTGTGGTCGTGGTCTTTGCGGTGCCTGTACTGTGCATATAGATGGCGAAGAAACACGGTCCTGTATCACTGCTGTTGAAAACATCCAGGATAGCGAGATAACAACCATTGAAGGGTTATCTAAGAATTCTGATCATCCAGTGCAAAAAGCGTGGATTGCTGAGGATGTACCCCAGTGTGGTTACTGCCAATCAGGTCAAATAATGACTGCTTCGGCATTATTAAATAGAAATAAGAATCCTGATGATTTAGACATCGACAGTGCAATGAAAATGAATATTTGTAGATGTGGTACCTACCAAAGGATTAGAAAAGCCATTCATACAGCATCAAAAGAGTTAAGAAATGAGTAATAGAAATACATTTACTCGGAGGGATTTTTTAAAAGTTGGGTCAATTGTAGGGCCTGGTCTTGCTATTGCTTTCCATTTTCCGTTTGGAAACAAGTTATTTGGTTCACAGGGAACAGGTTTTAAACCAAACGCGTTTATCAACATTTTGCCTGATGACAGAATTCTTATATCCGTTGCCAAGGCTGAAATGGGACAAGGTGTCTGGACTTCTTTACCAATGTTGATTGCAGAAGAAATGGAAGCAGACTGGTCCAGCATAGAAATAATGCAAAGTTCTGATTCTTCATTTATCGGAACAGGTGGAAGTAGCAGCATAAGTAGATATGGTTGGAAAAAAATGCGTGAAGCAGGTGCAGTAGCAAAACAAATGCTGATTGAAGCCGCTTCATTGAAGTGGAAAGTAAGTCCACTTGAATGTGAAGCAAAAGCCAACATGATTTATCATAAACCCAGCGGTAAAAAAGTATCCTTTGGTTCTGTTAGTGATTTGGCTTCGCGATTAAAGGTTCCTAAAAAAATTAATCTAAAGGATCCCAAAACTTTTTCCATTATTGGCAAGGATACTCTTAGAACTGATACTATGGTCAAAATAAACGGAACGGCTTCATATTCCATGGATACAGATTTAGAAGGAATGGTTTATGCTATGGTAGAGAGGCCGTCTTCATTTGGAGCAACTTATGTTAGCTCAAATGAAGAGCATGTAAAACAACAACCTGGGATTTTGGATATATTTGTAACACCAAGGGGTGTCGCTATAGTTGGCAAAAATACGTGGTCTGTGATTCAGGCAAGAAAATTGTTAAAGGTTAAATGGAAAAAGAAAAAACCAATAAACAATGATAGTAAAATATACAGTATGCAAATGGAAAAATTAATTTCCGGGAAAGCAGATTCAGTCCGTGAAGAAGGCCAGCCAAATAAGGCAACTAAAGAAGCCGATAACTTATTTGAAGCAAAATATTATCTTCCTTTTCAGGCTCATGCAGCTATGGAACCTTGCAATTGTGTGGTAGATGTAAAAAACAATTCATGTGAAATATGGGCAGGAACTCAAAATGCAAAAAATGCCGTAGACAGAGCTTCAAGTATTACTGGTATTGAAAAGAAAAATATTAAAATGAATGTTACCTTTCTTGGAGGCGGATTCGGTCGCAAATCATTTAATGATTTTATTGATGAAGGAGTTTATATATCACAAAAAATTAAAAAGCCAACTAAGTTAATTTGGATGAGGGAGGATGATACTCGATACGGATTTAATAGGCCGTCAAGTGTTCATCATTTGGTTGGTAATCTGAAGAATAATAAAATTAATTTATGGAAACATAAAATTGTGTCACCCGATGCGGCCGGGCAACAAATGATCTATCAATATGGAGCATCTTTGCCTGGTTTAGCCAAAGGGATTATGAGTCTAAATTTTATTAAAAGAAAAATTTCATTTATTGCAGAAGGGGCCAAAACCATTAAATATGATTTTCCTAATATGCTAATAGAAACAAAACCATTTGAAACAGATATTCCCCTTGGATTTTGGAGAGCAGTTTATGATTCACAAAATTCATTTGCGAACGAGTGTTTTATTGATGAATTGGCATATCAAGGGAAAATTGATCCTGTAGAACTTAGACTGAAACATTTGGATTCTAATTCACGTTCAGTGGTTGTAATTAAAAAAGCAGCTAAAGAATCCGGCTGGGGAACGAAACTTAAAGAAGGTCGGTTCCATGGGTTTGCGTATCACCATTCTTTTGGAAGCTATGTTGCAGAAGTAGCTGAAATTTCTGTAACTGAATCAAACCAAGTTAAAGTTCATAATGTGACCTGTGTGGTTGATTGTGGACAGACAGTTAATCCAATGACCATCAGAGCGCAGATGCAAAGTGCTATTGTTTTTGGTATTGGTGCTACCTTAAAGAGTGAAATTACAGTTAATAATGGGAAAGTAGATCAAAGTAACTATGATGATTATAAGGTTCTCAGAATGGATGAGATGCCCCGAATAGATGTACATATAATTAATAGTAATGAAGATCCTGGCGGCGTAGGAGAACCAGGCTTACCACCGATTGCACCTGCTATAACTAATGCTGTTTATGCTGCAACAGGTAAAAGGATCAGGAAATTGCCTATTAGACCCATCGACATTAGATCTTAATAGCAGATACTTTATCAAGCTGGATCATTGGTAATATTCTTTCTGTACTGAATCAATAATTGTAAATATCATTAAAAATATAATATAGATTATTTTATTATTTTTAAAAGTCGTCTAATGTGATCTAAAGTGATTCCAATATCATCCTTCGTATTATAAAAATGAGGGGAGAATCTAATTGTATTAGATCTGAGAGATACGAAGATCTGTTGATGCTTTAACTTCTGAACAAGTGTGGCTGAATTGCAACCCTGAAAATTTACAGTTACTATAGCTGAACGTTCTTTATCATTAACTGGAGATATTATTTGGGCATTTTGTTTTATAAGACCTGCAATCAGTTGATCAGTTAATAAACGGTTATGAGTGAATATAGTTTTTACCCCAATATCCAATATATATCGTATAGAAGCTTCTAGGCCTCTGGCACAGCCAAAAGCCATAGTGCTAAATTCAAATTTTTTTGCTGTATCCGGATATTCAATTTTTCTAGGATCCAGCTTCCACATATCTTTGTGGCTGCGAAAGCCGACTAGGCCTGGTTCTAAATTATACTGCAATTTAGGATTAAGATACATTATAGCAACGCCAAATGGGCCGCAAAGCCATTTGTAAGCACTGCAGACCAAGGCATCAATAGAAACTATATTTCCATCAATGGGTATAGCTCCGGCAGACTGTGTCGCATCAATAATAAAAAATGCGCCAACTGCATGAGCTGCATCAGATAATTTTTCCAGATCAAATAACTGTCCATTGCCATACTCTACATGGGATATACAAACTACCGCTGTCTGTTGATCTATAAGTTTCACAATATCATCTGGGTCCAGATAATTGTCTTTACCTCGTGCGAGTTTTATAGTGGCTCCAGTAGTATTAGCAACCCTCTGCCATGGATATATGGTGCTGGGGAATACTATATCAGTACTAACGATATTTTCTCCTTTTTTTGGAGCAATGGCCCAAGCAAGGGAACTAAGTAATTCAGTAGCACTAGAGCCAACAGCAATATCAGTAGGATTAACGTTAAATAACTGGGCTGCGAGATCATGTATTGAATCAAAAACCTCTGTTTCTGCTGATTCATTAAAGTTGATACTTCCATTGAATGCGACATCATTATACCAATCTGAGATGGTGGCCCTGCAGCCCTCGTACATTAAGGCAACGTTGGCAGCATTAAGATAAATTAAATCATCTCTTTTTGGGAAATCAGAAGTTGGTACAAGCGGTTTCATTGACTTGTTAAATAGTCTGATTCTGAAGATCAACGGTCATGAGATCCATTGCAGGTAACCGTAAATATTCATGGCCATTATAATGAAAGACATAGCGGCAGTGGAGTAGGCCTTTTTGTAGATAGAATAAAGACCGACGAAAAGGTTACCAGTAAACCATACCAGCCATGATGCTGTAAGTCCATTTGCATTGAGATAATAACCAATGATCACCAGAGCAGCACCTACCCAGCCAATATATTTCCAGGTTATTTTTGAAAAGAACTTTCCTTTTGAAGTGTATAAATTATTGGTCATGGATTATATACCACATAAATAGAAATACCATTTTAGAATTTAGTATTTCATATAACAGTTTCCCTAAGGAAGACTGTCTTTTTCAGCCTAATTTTTATTAATGGCAGTACCTTGGTTAGATTTGAAGTGTGAAAAAACATTCTATATTGTTTCCCATGCTTGTTTTTATTTCTATACGTTGTAGTGAATCACCAATAGTAGATAAAGATACAACTCCACCAGAAGTATATATATTAGCCCCTGTAACTGGTTCAATCGTTAGTGAAGTGGTTTCAATTTTGGCTTACGCTGAAGATAATGAGGGTATTGATGGGGTGGAATTTTTAATCAATGATACGCTATTATATATAGGGGAAAAAATTGATACCCTGTATGCGTTAGAATGGAATAGTACTAATTATGAAAACAAGGAATATAAGTTGCAAGCAGTTGCGATTGATCTGTCAGAAAATACATCTCGATCTTTATCTGTAACATTGGTAGTAGATAATTCCAACTCTGCACCCCCCGCGCAGAATATTTCCAATATTGTTTATGATCGAACAAAAATGACAATAACCTGGGAACCTTCAAATGAGACTGACCTTGCTGCCTACGAGGTTCTTATTTCAGAATCTTATAATGGCAATAAAACAACATTAGCTACAATCAAAGACTCAAGTGTCACTAGTTACACAACAACAGATTTTAACCCAGGTGTAGTACGCTATTATTGGCTGAAGTTGATTGATATCTATAATTTTAGTTCTATAGGTAATGGTTATCGATTGATCGATGACGTCCCTACATCGGTAAATCTGGATGCAGCCCTGTTAGAAAATGGTAAGCATAAATTTTTATGGAATACAAATACAGATTCTGATTTTGTTTCCTATACTTTAAGTATGATAAGAACGGAAAGCACAGAACAGGATACTGTTTTATATTTTTCCAATAGTAAATTGGATACATCATATACTGCGCCTTTTATACTTACGGAAAATTTTTATCAAATTACTGTAAAAGATTATTGGGATCTATCTTCTAAAAGTAATATCCTGGAAGTAGATTTCGGGCCTCCACCGATTATTATAAATACCAGCACACCTGATACCATTACCCGCCCCGGCATAAATGAAGACAGTTTATACCTTATCAGTGCACAGGTTACAGATGAAAATGGACTAGCAACCATAGATATTGTAGGTTTTACATCTTACATATTAATAGCAGATAGCATCCGGGGAGATAGTACATTTTTTTCTCTTTTTGATGATGGTGGGATGGATACATTATTCGAAGCCGAACATACAAGTGGAGACACATTAGCAGGGGATGGGCGCTATTGCAATCAGATTTTAGTCAATTCCCAAATGACAGCTGGCACTTACGACTGGGTTTTTATAGCAAAGGATATTAATCTGCAATCTAGTGATCCGGTTGAAGTACTGGTTGTTATTCAATAGTCCTTAAATAATGAAAAAAATTATATTAAACATAGCATGAGTCGAGCAGTTTCTGGATTCAGTTCTATTGTTGACTCCCTTAAGACAGCGCGGACTGTTGGGTATAGAAATTTTTTTGATTCTATCAATTCTAAAAATACATGTAAAACCTGTGCGTTGGGGATGGGCGGTCAAAAGGGAGGGATGGTAAATGAGACTGACAGTTTTCCGGAAATCTGTAAAAAGAGCATCCAGGCGCAACTTACTGATATACAAAGTCCAATTCCAGATAAGTTGTTCGATGATAATACCATAGCACAATTCAAAGCCATGCGTCCTATAGACTTGGAGCGTCTTGGTAGACTTAACACACCCTTATGGAATGAAGGGGAAAAAGATTATTATATACCTATCAGCTGGCAGGAAGCTATGAGCAAACTTACAGAGGCCGTAAATCATGTTAATCCAAATCGTACCTTTTTTTACAGCTCTGGTAGATCATCCAATGAAGCAGCTTTTCTATTACAGTTATTTGCAAGAATTTTAGGGACAAATAATATAAATAACTGCTCTTATTACTGTCATCAGGCATCAGGAACTGGACTTAACGGTACAATCGGTAGCGGAACTGCCACAGTTTTGCTTGACAATTTGCAATATGCTGATATGATCTGGGTCCAGGGTGCTAATCCATCTTCCAATCACCCACGTTTTATGAAAGAACTCCTAAATTGCCGTAGAAAGGGAGGGAAGGTTATTATTGTCAATCCATTAAGAGAGCCAGGTTTAGTAAACTATAAGGTTCCCAGTGATTGGCGTGCCATGTTATTAGGTGATCATGAAATTGCTACCAACTATGTACAGCCCCATATCGGAGGTGATATTGCACTTTTGAAAGGTATTGCCAAAGTCCTGATAAATCAAAAACTTGTGGATAAAAAATATATCCAAGATTACACCAATGGTTATAGCATCTTTTCAGATGATATTATCTCTACATCTTGGGAAGATATTGAGCTTTCATCTGGTGTTGGCCATAAAAAAATTGAGGAATTAGCTAAAGAATATGCCCAGGCAGATAATGTAGTCTTTGCATGGAGTATGGGTATCACTCAGCATTTACATGGAGTAGGGAATGTGGAATCTATTGTAAACTTGGCTCTTCTTCGTGGAATGGTTGGAAAAAATAATGCAGGATTGCTACCGCTTAGAGGGCATTCCAATGTCCAAGGTATTGGTTCTATGGGTATGACCCCTTCTCTTAATAAAAATATACTGGAAAGATTAGAGAAGGAACTTAATCTAAACTACCCTCAGTCACCTGGAATGGATACTATTTCATGTCTACAGGCTGCAGTGCGAGATGAAATTGATTTTGCCTTTATGATGGGCGGAAATCTCTATGCGGCTTCACCGGATACAAAATTTTCAGATAAAGCCCTGGCGAATATTCC
Source organism: uncultured Fidelibacterota bacterium (assembly GCA_913043235.1). Taxonomy (GTDB): domain Bacteria; phylum Fidelibacterota; class Marinisomatia; order Marinisomatales; family UBA1611; genus UBA2134. The sequence continues at coordinate 62,633 of CAJWLO010000008.1, read as the reverse complement.
ATTTAAAGTTTTTCTGACAACCACTTTGAATGAAGGCCATTTTTCCGGTAAAGGCCAAAACACTCTAATCCTTCCTGTAGCGGCAAGGGATGAAGAAAAGCAACCCACCACACAGGAATCCATGTTCAATTTTGTGCGCATGAGTGATGGTGGAAAAGTGCGACTGGATAATGTTCGTTCTGAGGTAGAAATTATCGCCACAATTGCCGAAGATCTTTTTGGCAATGAAAAAATAAATTTTTCTAGCTTTAAAAACCATGGGAATATTCGACATCTCATTGGGAATGTAATCCCAGGGTTTCAAAAGATTAAATTACTAGATAAAAACAGAGAAGAGTTTCAGATTGAAGGTCGGACGTTTCACCAACCAAAATTTACCACACCCGATAAAAAAGCTCTTTTTAAAACAGTTGATATTCCACAGTTAAATGGGGAAAAAGGGCAATATCGGATGGCGAGTATCCGCAGCGAAGGACAATTCAATACAATAATATATGAGGAATATGACACATACAGAAAGGTGGATCATCGCTGGATCGTTTTGATGAATACCAATGATATGTTATCACTACATCTCAGGGAGGGAGATAAGGTTACAATTAATAATGATATTGGATCTATGGAAAATGTAACTGTAAAAGGATTTGATCTTCCCCCTGGGAATGTGGCTACTTATTTCCCAGAAAGTAATGCACTAATTTCTGAACAATCGGATAAACGTAGCAAGACACCTGGTTTTAAATCAACCATGGTAAACATTTCGCCTTTAGTCTAATCCACTAATTGAAATGTATTATTCTCTGATTAAATCAAATTTGGCACCTGTAATCATTTTTTCAGTGATTATAGGTATCCCTCAAGGAAGGAATTTGAATCCTTATTATGAACCTAGCAAAACCCACCACACAAGTAGAGGATTTACAAATCCTTACTTGGATCCTGATCAGGAAAAAAAGTCCTTAGTTGATTTGATAGACATGATCATGGAAGACCGTCCGAATATTGATCAAATTGAAAAGAAAGAGATTAATGTATTTACCGTTAATGATTTGGAAAATGCGCCGCAGTGGTTTGCAGTCTGGGGCGGGCATTCAACCTTGTTACTTTCCCTGGATGGAAAATTGATTCTGACGGACCCGATATTGTCTGAATATTGTTCTCCTGTGCAATTTGCGGGTCCAAAGAGATATACACCGCCAGCTCTTGATAAAAATATTTTAAGTATGGTCGACCTAGTCTTGATCAGCCATAATCATTATGACCACCTGGATTACAATACAGTAATGCTAGTTGGTAATCGTGCCAAGTGGATTGTGCCCCTTGGTTTGAAACCATGGTTCAAGGAGCAGGGTATTTTTGAAGTGAATGAATACGACTGGTGGGATGAGGACTTGGTAGAAGGTCTGAAAATTACCTGTCTGCCATCACAGCATTGGTCCAAACGAACAGTTCTAAAAGAATTTGATACCCTTTGGGCTTCGTGGGCAGTGGAGTATAAGAAATTCAAATTCTGGTTTGCCGGCGATACAGGATATAATGCGTATCAGTTTAAAGAAATTGGTGAAAAGGCCGGTCCATTTGATTTTTCTGCAATTCCCATTGGTGGATATGATCCACGGTGGTTCATGAGCAATTTTCACATCAATCCCCGGGAAGCATTGGAAATACATCTGGATGTGAAATCCAAACAAAGTATCGGTATTCACTGGGGAACTTTTGTATTAACAACAGAACCGGTAGATGAGCCTCCGAGGAAATTAAGACAGGTTATGGAAGAAAAAGGTATAAACCCAAAAGAATTTTTCGCTCCAGTTCATGGTAAGATTATATCCTTTGATTGAATACACAAGAGTCAGCTGCTAATGTTCTTGGCGATATTTTATATAACTCCCGTATCCTGATTAATGATATAGGCATCACCACCGGAACGTTCAATAGCCAAGGCTACCTCTTTTGTATTTCCCGGGCAGTATGCAAACATACAGCCACCACCTCCAGAACCATTTATTTTACCTCCCAAAGCACCGGCTGTTAGGGATGCATCCAACATGCTTTCAATCTTAGGAGTACTAAGCTGGAGCACATCTCTTAAAACCACATGATGCTCTGATAATAGCCTGCCAATATTATTATGGTCTAGTTCTTTCTTTTTCAGTTCGTTTAAAGCCTGCTGTAAGAGATCTCGGTTACGGATTGTACCCTTAAACAAAATTTTCTCATTCGTACTTAAATCCGATAAGTTTACTTCATCTTTACAGTAATGAAGGTCTAATTTTATATTTTTCTTTTGTAATTTTTTTAAGATTTCCAGGCGGGTATCACGGCAGCGAAGTAAAATATTCATAGTGTCTTTTGGTTCGTTTGAATCGCCTAAGACAAAATCACCTAATTGTGCTTTTACGGACCGAACTCTAATATCTGGCTCGGACTGCAAATATATAAGTCCTCCCATGGCAGTGGTATATTGATCCATCATACCGCCGGGTTCATTGAATTCTTCTACCTCTGTTTTATACGCCAATTTCCCAATTTTCTTTTGATCCCAGTTTACCGGAGTATCTGCCATTTGGGATAAAAATTGGATCCAGGATACAGTAATGGCAGAAGAACTGCTGGTTCCGGCACGAATAGGAATATCACTTGAAACCTCACATTTAAATCCATTTGAGAAAGTGAGACCCGCATCTTGGCAAACGACTATTCCACTTTTAAAATAATCTCGTGGTTTAGAGTAAGTCAGGTCATCAAGGGAAAAAGATTCACTTTCATCGAGATCTGGTTTATGGATGATGACATGATGGTCAGATCGCCGTCTGCCGGTGATTTTTGCACGTAGAGAGATGGCCATGGCAATAACAGGCAGACCTAGGTAATCTTGATGTTCTCCAAATAAACAGATTCTACCCGGTGCGCTTACTTCCACAACTGGTTTAGTATATAAAATGAAAACGCAGAGAGACCGAGAAGAGTAAAACCAATTAAATCACCGTAAAGTAATTGTCCAACACCAATCAGAATACTATAAACAGCGATACAGCCTAGCGTCATGCACAATATTCCTTTAGGCACGGGCCAAGGATCAGAATCAGACTGTACAGTATATTTAGACCATCCAGGACCTCCTGGCTTTACTTTTTGAACAAAATTTCGTAGTGTTTTGTCATTATTCGGTGGTGTGATATATGTTGCTACAATCCAAATTATTGTTGTGAGAAGAGCACCAAAAACAATTTTTTGCCACCCTTCCAGACTGGATTCGCCGAAGTTAAGATACCCTGCAATAATGAGGGAACTAACCATTGCAATAATCTCGGTATAGGCATTAATTCGCCACCAAAACCAGCGCAGGATGTATATGAGCCCTGTTCCGGAACCAATCATTAGTAGTAAAGTAAAAGCCTGTTCAGCGCTGGAAAGTACCAGTCCTAGACCACCGCCTAAACTAATTGATATTAGACTAAATAAGCGTCCAGCCATGACCAATTGTTTCTCTGATGCCTGCGGTTTGATAAAACGATGATAAAAATCATTTACTAGGTAACTTGCTCCCAAGTTGACCTGAGTAGACATGGTACTCATGAATGCAGCGATGAGTGATGCGGCAACGAGGCCCAATAATCCGGCAGGAAGCAGGGTTAGCATTGCCGGGTAGGCTACATCATGTCCTAATTTATCCGCAGTAAGGTTGGGAAAGGCGTACTGCAGGTCAGCTAAATCAGGGAAAATTACTAGGGAAGAGAGGGCAATCAAGATCCAGGGCCAGGGACGCAGGGCATAGTGGGCGACATTGAATAAAAACGTGGCTCTAACAGCATTGGATTCATCCTTAGCCGAAAACATGCGTTGTGCAATATAGCCTCCACCTCCAGGTTCTGATCCGGGATAATAGCTGGCCCACCACTGTACTGCCAGAGGAACTAGTAAAACCGGGACCCATACATTAGGATCAGATAGATTAGGGATTATAGCAATTTTACCCAATACATTTTCATGAGATATCAGATTAGATAAACCACCGATCTCAGGCAGTCCCAGAATATAAATCATAGCCCAAATAGAACCGATCATTGCCATAGTAAACTGGACAAAATCAGTAATAATTACTGCTTTTAACCCACCCAATACAGAATATGTCAGAGTTATTGAACAGGCAATAAGGAGCGTGAATAATCCTGACCATCCCAGTATTATTTCTCCAAATTTTATAGCAGCTAGACTTACGGAACCCATTACCAGCACATTAAAGACCAATCCCAGGTAGAGAGCGCGGAACCCGCGTAAGAATGCTGCGGCTTTTCCGCTATAACGAAGCTCATAGAATTCAATATCTGTAAGTACTTCCGATCTATGCCACAGATTGGCGTAAACAAAAACAGTTAGCATGCCTGTAAGCAAAAAAGACCACCAGACCCAGTTCCCAGAGACGCCATTTTGTCGTACTAGATCTGTCACAAGATTAGGTGTATCTGTTGAAAAAGTAGTCGCAACCATGCTGACGCCTAAAAGCCACCAAGGCATATTCCGGCCTGCAAGAAAAAATGATTTTGTATCTTGTCCTGAATGTTTTGAAGCCCAGATTCCAACAAGTAATGAAACAGCGAAATAAGCAACAACAATAGTCCAGTCTAGGGTAGAAAGTGTCATAGTCGTTAATTATTCAAATATAGATTACCTTCTATGGATGAAGCTAGAGACCGGGCCTGACTTAGGAATTGGTCAATGGTCAATTCCTTTAAAAATACCAGGCCATGGGTTGCCCTGATCCGGGGGTGATTATGCTGGTACCAAAAATCACGACCTAGGATGAGCTGCATTAGTTCATGCTGCTCAACCCAGATTTTCTGAGTCAGATCACAGAAAGGTCCGTCCAGTTCATAGCTTGGAAAGGAAGCGTTTTTTTGACTTAAATAACAGGTCATAAATGTGTCTCGGAGGGTGGCCATGGAATTCAGAGAAACTGGGATCATAATATCTGCCTCTTCGGGATTAAAACGATACCATACATTACGATAGCCCCATATTTTTAAATGGCTAAGATCCTCTACTTCATTCCATTGTCGAATTGCATCCGCGATAGCTTGCATAACCTTGTAATGTGTATCTGGACCGCTGCCTTCTGGGTCCAGAGCAAGAGTAATCACGGTGGGTTTCAACTTACGAATTAGATCTAGGATGGGCTCTACGTCCCGTTTTTGTTGAGGTATTTCGGAAAAAATATCTCCTTTGTAAAAGCCCAATCGCAAATGGCTTACATCCTGGACTTGAACACCATAATGAGACCACACCAGTTCTTCTTCAAATTCCCGGAGCATCCCCTTAATCTTCTGTACATTAGCACTATTTTTTTCCCCATCATAGCAGTTATCTAGGTAAATAATAGTTTTTTGGATCTTTTTTATAAGATCTTTTTTTGATTTGATACCATACACTTCCACCAAGATTCGAACTAGGCGATGACTTAGACCTCGAGCTTGACCTTTTTTATTGTTTGCGGCGACGCGATCTAGATAATGATACACATCTTTATCCCATTTAAGTTTATACCCAATGTTGAAAAAATCAGAATATTCTATCATCTGAATCTTACCATCATTGAGAAAATTTTCTGTATTAATTAATATTTTTTTCAGGTAATTATTGGTGACAGAAGTAAACCCTGAAGTCATGTTGGTGAAATGATGCTTGTTATCCGGTGAACGGATTAAGTGAATCAAGTGGGGTAAATAGCCTAGCATTATATCATCATGATGAGGTCCTGTATGTAAGAAAGTTTCACCGGTAGGAATCCGAAGGCCTTTTTCCAACTTTGATTGAAACGTCTCAATCATATTGGGAACCGTTTGTCTACCAAGTTCCGGTATCTGGGAGCAGGCTAGATCATTATTAAGGTCATCCATGGTTAAATGATGACTGTACCTATCCATACGCTTGCAGAGCTGAACTATTGCTTTTCCTATTTTTTCCTGATCCCAGGGATCATGGTACAGTTTTTGAATATTTACGTCTTTTAAACATGATGCTGCCCCAGTGGTCAAATAAAATCGACCTCCCTTGAGCTGTTGCAGGACTGTCGCAGGATAATGATTATCAGGTGGGTTTTCCAGGGAAGCCTGTACAATTTTTGCTTTGGCTTCACCGGCAGCCATGATAATTGCCGTAGCATCAGGATTGTAGGTAATAGTAGAAAGGCCTATGGTTATGACCCGCCGATTCCTGGATATTTCTATACCTCCTAGGTCCGTTGCTGCAGTTGCCTGTGTTTCGAAATTTGTGGCAAGAAGTCTGGTAGTTGAATTATGATCTGAGCCGCGGACATTAAAGGCGATGTGACCATCTGGGCCTATTCCTCCTAGGAAAAAACCGATACCGCCCATCTGCCTTATTTTTGCCTCATAGTTTGAGCACCACTGATCTGTCATAAGAATAGTTTCCTGCTGGATCTCTTCCAACGGACTTTTAGCATCGCGATTGCGCAGGGAAAGATCGATCTGATTATCCGGGAAAATATCATTTAGATTCTTATCACTGGACTTGGATATATCTAGGCAGTTCATAAATAAGCTTTGATCCGAACTGAGCCCAAGTCCATTAATGTAATAGTGCTGTACATAATGGTAAAAACTATTATGCTGATCAGGATTAATGGGATAAAACTCATCTATCTGTACAAATCTCAATTGGTCAAGTTTTGGTATTTTTTTCATTTCCATCCCATGATCTTTACGTAGAGTCTCAACTTGCGGATGATTCCAATTGGTCAAGATATGATTCGCCCACTTAATAAAATATTCTGGTGTTTTTCCCGTTGGAAGGCTGATAAGTCCTTGTGGGTTTTCTGCAGCCCATTCCAGAAATCGCAGGGCTGTTAGTAGACCCAGGTTTGGATAGGTATCTACTATAATATAGGGAATAGCAGTAGTAGTGGTTTTAATGTCAGACCGGCTGATAAAAGCGGTTTCAACTGATGAAAAATGATGGTTTAACATTTTTAAAATGTAGATAAAAGATTAAAAAAGGTTGTTTACTTTTACGAAATTATAAAAAACTATTCTCAATATATGTCATAATATATAAGCAGTAATTATAAACATGGTAATACTCAGATGAATTACAATCGATCATTGACTTTATGATGTTGGGGAATATGAGATGAGAAGAATATTAAAATCTTATAAAGATAATAGTTCAATATTAATCTAATTTAATGGCAAAGTATTTATATGTTTTCTTGTATAAATGTTTAATAGCATGCGAAATCTGTTGGCATGTATATGTATAATAACGGTTATCTATACCCAGGACCATTGGGAGACAGCTATTTATGCCAATGATAACTGGACTTATTTGGTTCCGGAATCGGAACTGCCATCGGACTGGAATACGCTGGATTATGATGACTCGGGCTGGTTAACAGGGTCTGGTGGGTTTGGATATGGTGATGGAGATGATGGTACAGAGATCAATCAAACAATATCTGTTTATTTCCGCAGGAAGTTTGTTGTAGATAATACCATTAATTTTGTTAGTTCGGTTCTCCATGCTGATTATGATGACGGTTTCATAGCTTATTTAAATGGTACGGAGATAGGGCGTTCAATAAATCTGGGGGACCCTGGAACATTTGTACCTTTCAATGAACCCACGAGCACGGATCATGAAGCGTCACTTTATTCAGGAGGCTACCCACAAGAATATTCTTTAGATTCCCTACAACTGGGATCTATACTAATAACAGGTGAAAATGTACTGGCTGTTCAAGTCCATAATGTCGGTATTTCGTCCTCTGATCTGTCCAGTAATTTCTTTTTGTCGTTTTGCATTACAAATGGATCATCCTATTATGGACCCATACCTGACTGGTTTCAGCAGCCATTAATTTTTACTGATTCAAATCTTCCTATTGTAATCCTGGATACAGAAGGACAGGAGATTGTCGACTCTCCCCGCATTAATGCCCATATGGGCATTATCGATAATGGATCCACTAATAATCATATCAATGATCCTTTCAACGGTTATAATGGTCAGATTAGTATTGAGATTCGAGGTTCATCATCACAAATGTTTCCAAAAAAACAATATGCCCTGGAAACGCAAGACATAAATGGAGACAACCTGAACGTATCGATTTTGGGGATGCCGGAAGAAAATGATTGGATCCTTCACGCCCCATACAGCGATAAATCTCTGGTACGAAATTTTCTGGCTTATGAACTGGCCCGGAATATGGGTCGCTATTCAAGCAGAACCCGTTTCTGTGAACTGGTCATCAATGGGGATTACAAGGGCTTATACATTTTTATGGAAAAAATCAAGCGGGATAATAATCGGGTGGATATTTCCAAATTAGAACCAGATGAGACCACAGGAGACGATCTGACAGGTGGCTATATTCTGAAAATTGATAAATGGAATGGTGATGTCAATGATGGTTGGCGCTCTGATTCTCCTTTGTCTGAGTATGACGGTGTCTGGTATCAGTACCACTATCCAAAACCAGATGATATTGTGGAAGAACAAAAAAATTATATTATTAATTATATCACCGATTTTGAAACACTTATAGCAAGCCCCTCCTATAACGATATGTCTTCCGGGTATTATAACCAGGTGGACATGTTGTCATTTATTGATGTTTCTCTAATGAGTGAACTATCTAAGAATGTAGATGCCTACCGCCTCAGTGCCTTTATGTATAAGGATAAAGATAGTGATGATGATAGATTAAGCATGGGTCCCATCTGGGACTATAATCTAGCTTTTGGCAACGCTGATTATTACAATGGGGGGGATCCCGCGGGCTGGCAAATGGATATTAATTTGGGAGATGATTATTTCAAAATTCCATTCTGGTGGTATCGGATTTGGAATGATGAAACGTTCAGGATTACTTTTAACCAACGCTGGCAAGATCTGCGGGAATCTGTATTTTCTGAAGAATATATCATGAATATTATCGATTCAGCTACCACCCTAATAGATGCGGCTCAGGTTCGAAATTTCCAGCGCTGGCCGGTATTAGACGAATATGTTTGGCCCAACGCCTATGTGGGAGGATCCTATATAAATGAAATAAACTATTTAAAGGGTTGGATCACAGACCGACTGAATTGGGTAGATCAGCAAGCTCTGCTGGCGGTTGTATCAAAGGGAATGCTTGAGACATATAAATTAAATAATGCCTATCCAAATCCTTTCAACCCAACAACTACAATAGAGTTCTCTATTCCGCGGTCTGATTTTGTAAACGTAAGGATTTACGATGTAGCCGGTAGGGAAATAACCACTCTTATTAATGGTAAAATGAAACCTGGAAAGTATACTGTTAAATGGAATGGAAAGAATCAGGCCAGCGGTATATACTTTATCCAAATGGTTTGCAATAGTTTTAGCAAATTTGAAGAAACTAAATCAGTGTTACTTATTAAATAAGAGCATTCCCATAAGTAGGTAGAAGCGGGGATAGGACATAGAGAGAATAAAATCCTGTAGATTCAGATTTGAGCTGCAGGCATGTATCTAGATTGTTCAACTTTAGAAAAAATATAATCTTGTTGAAACAATGGAAAAACGTGAAAAATTATTTAATGTTTGAAGCTAGGTGTCCGATAAGAATCTCATCTTAAAATTTAAAACCAACCATATTATCTTTTGGGTTTAAATATCAGGAGACTGTTATTGATATACAGATATTCGCGAAGTTTTTGATTAATCCCATGCTGTACATATTTGGTGGTCTTTTGTGGCTTATGATCAAACTGAAGGATCAAAGGAAACCGGTCCTTATTCTTACAGTGTATTTCTACCTGGTTAGTATTCCTATTTCTGGGATTTTATTTTGGAGTGCCTGGAATAAAGAGGATACGTTCAAACCTGAAAAGGTATATGATGGGGTTGTGGTTCTTACTGGAGGGGTTGATTATAACTGGTACATTGAGGAAAAGGTTTATAGGAAATTATTGTTTGACCCTGAAAAATATTTCCATTTTAACCGTCACGCTGATAGAATTTATGCCGGAATTAACTTTATTCAATCTGGTCGTGCGAAAAAGCTCCTATACGGCAATTGGGTCCCACGGATTCTCATCCAGGGCCGCTATGAGTCTTTTAATACTAGTGAACTTGTAAAGAAATTTGCACTTCAAAACGGTGTTCCGGAAGAGAAATTCATTATATATGGTAAGGGAGTGAAGAGAACGCTTGATGAAGCCAGACAATTGAAAACTTATGCAGAGAAAAATGCAATCCAGGATATACTCTTGGTTACAAGTGAATCACATATGCGGCGGGCAGAGGCACTGTTTAAGAAACAGGGATTATCACCTGATCTGTATTCTGTAGTAAAAACTTCTTTGGTGTTGGCAAAATTGAAAAACTATGTGCCGAGCCATACAGGACTTAAGTCTACCATGGGGTGTTTATACGAACTGGTGGGTTACCTGGGATATTCTATCAGAGGAGATATTTAACACTTAAAACAATATTTATATTATACAGAAAATGGAAAATCAAGCAGTCCAATCTACGTATACTCTCATGCCAGTATTTTTGATCATAGCTCTTATCAGTGTGCTGCTATTCCTGACCGCTGATAGAATAAATAGTCAGGTAGGGAGATGGGGTGGAAAAATGGCTGCGTCTACCGTATTTGTTTTATTTGCTTTGTACTTGGATGTGCTTGAGAGCGTTCATGGACCAGCTTTGATGGCTGCCTTAATCTTCTCCTGGTTTGGTGATTTTTTACTGCTATCAGATAAAAGAAGGTGGTTTCTTTATGGTCTGGTCAGTTTCTTCTTGGCTCATATTGCTTTTTCTTGTTGCTTTATTCAGCGCGGCATCTATGCCGGTAAGTTGTTACTTCCTAGTGCAGGTGTTATTTTATTGGCACTTGTTATCAGTTACTGGCTGCTGCCCCATGTAGATAAGGAAATGAAGCTGCCGGTATTAGGTTATATGATAGCGATTATGTTTATGGTGAGCCTTGCTTTTGGCACGCACCATCATGTGCCCAACCCATCTATACCAGTTGCGGCATGCTTTTTCCTAGTTTCCGACCTGTTTGTGGCTCGGGACCGATTTGTTAAAAAGGATGTTTGGAATCATATCATTGGTACGCCTCTTTATTTTAGTTCTCAGATGATTTTTGCCACCGTTTGACAGTTGGGATCGCCAGGACAATATGCGATACTAAAAAGAAGACAGAAATTCTGTATACCTACCTTGAGGTTATGTATATTTGACTTAATAATCTTACAATACCAAAATGGAGCCTTTTTATGTATCGAATAGTTATATCATTACTGTATTTAATTATTTTTTCATGTGCTAAAGATAGTAGCATAAAGGAAAACCGAAGTATGAAAGTGATTCCGATTCCTGATAAAGATTATATCTATGAAATGAGAACCTATAATAGTCATCCAGATAAATTAAGAGATTTAGAAAATCGATTTCGCAATCACACAAATAGTCTGTTTATAAAGCATGGAATGAATCCAGTCGGTTACTGGACAATTATTGAAGGAGATAACAAAGAGAACACACTTTTTTATATTATTGCCCACTCTGATCGATCTGCAGCGAAAGAGAGTTGGTCCACATTTATTGCTGATCCAGAATGGAAAAAGGTTTATAAAGAATCAAGAAAAAATGGGCCTCTAGTATCAAAAATAAAATCTGAGTTCATGCAAGCAACAGATTATTCTCCAATCAAATAAAAAATATAATTGGATATCAATCAGTTTATTGATCTTATTATGAGTCCAGACAGTATTGATCCTGTGATTATTATTTTAGTATATTTTCTTTCAATGGAGATAGTGTGAAAAATTATTTTATAGTTCTTCTGTTGTTATTTTTTTCCTGCACATCAAAAAATAAAGAACCTTCAAAATCAAATACCCACTCAAAAGCAAACACTTCCGTTTCCAATATGTATGCTGTAGAAATTTGTGCGATTTATTTTAACGAAGTTGACTTCAATCTGAATACTCTGGGTAATCCATATCCTGTAGTTTTTCGTTTATTTGAGGATAATAAACTTATATGGAAAGAAATATTAGGAAGTCTTAGAGGGAAACATTCTTTTAGGCATAATGACGCGACAAAAATTCTTTCATTTAACAAAAATAGCACCTACAGAATAGTAATTAAAGATGATGGTTTAATTACCTTTCCAGATACATGGGGTGGAGGCGAATGGGAAACAGGTGTTTGGCCATTTGATAATTTAATAGATAATAAACTTCAGAAGGGTTCATCTTGGATTGAAGTTAAGAGTCATTCTCTTCCAAATATGGATTACCGTCGCAATATGGAAATAATTGACTCATAGATAATCAAAGATTTTCTATCAGAGTAATTGGCGTTTCTTTTTGTAAAACAAAATTATTATTTTGGTAGTCAATATTTTTTGTAGAAGTAAATTCCTTTTCCAATTTTATTTTAGGCCATTATTTATAATCTTAATTATAATACTCTGATTAATCATACTTATAAGCAAATAATTTGATGAGTACTTTTATTAGTTAATGCATAATATCAATTGTAGTTTACCATCATGGTTATTAGAAGGTGTGTCATTGCAGCAATATTAATCTCAAATTATTAATGGAAAAAAATCTTAGATCAGCAATCCTTTTTAAAAAACCATATTTTTTAGAGCTTCTGCTATTTTTATTTATTATTAATGCATGTGAGCAAGAAAACACCCCAGAAATAAATGATTTAGCGCAGGTAGGAATTACTTATGGTGGCTCACAAATTGATGTTGGCTATTTTGGGCAACAAACCAAGGATGGAGGGTTTATCATTACAGGTTTGACAAGAAGCTATTCCATAAGCGGCTCAGATATTTGGTTAATTAAAACTGATCATAATGGAGAGCCGGAATGGGATGAAATATATGGAGGTGTAGGCGAAGATTATGGATTGTGTGTGAGGGAATTGGATAATGGAGGCTATATTATTGTTGGATCAGCTCTTGTTAAAACTCAAACACAGGGCTCAGAAGATTGGATCAACGAAGATATTTCAGGAAACGCCGTACAAATTGCTTCTGATGGGGGATTTATCGTGACTGGGACCATGGATAATGATATATCAATAATTAAAACTGATTCTTATGGGACCCAGCTATGGTCAAAAGTTTTTAATATTAAGAATATTGACATAGGTTATTCGATTGAGCCAACTATCGATGGGGGATTTATAATAGCGGGTTGTATTGATTGTGAAAGCTATTCAGATCTAATTATAATGAAAATAAATGAATTAGGTGATACCCTATGGACAAAGACATACGGGGGGTATCAAGATGATGTGGGTGCCCATTCCATACAAACTTCAGATTTAGGCTATATTGTAACTGGTCAAACCAGTTCTTATGGCAATGGAGTAAATGATCTCTGGCTGATAAAGACTGATGCTTCTGGTGACAGTCTCTGGACTCGCCTTTATGGCGGAAGTTCTTTAGATGAAGGATCGTTTGTTCAGCAAACATCTGATAATGGTTATATTATAACCGGTATTAATTTTTCTCAGGTTTTGCCTGACTATGGTGACGCTTGGTTAGTTAAGACTGATAGTGTGGGTATTAAATTATGGGAAAAAACGTTTGGGGGACTTGGACTTGACTGGGGAAGAACTGTGCAGCAGACATCTGATGGCGGCTATGCTTTGACCGGATGGAGGGAGATTGTATTTAATGGAGAACCCGATTCACAGGTATGGCTTATTCTAACGGACAGTGAAGGCGAAACATACTCTGGTGATTAAAGCCGAAATTAAATATCAGCTTTGGGAATTATTTTACAATTTGGTGGTTAGGAGATTCCAATTTATTGGGACAAGATTTTTTTAAAATAATCTTGCCTCCGATAGATATATTATATACATTTTAATTAAGTAATTAATCGCATCGTAATGTAGTTGAACAATCGATTGTTCATGTAATGATTCGAAAAGATTACATCTGTTTGTCTTGATAAAATTTCCAATATTTTATGTGGAGCAAAAATAACTGGGCTGGACTCAAATTCCTGCCCAAATGAAGTAAACCTAATCTAAGGAGGTAGACTATGCAATTAAGTCATCACCAGATCGGCCGCTATTTTCAATCACTAATTATCATCTCCGCACTTTTTATGGGAGTACTGTTTGCTGGTACCACCGGTAAGATTGCTGGAAAGGTAACGGACGCAAGCACAGGAGAGCCTCTTGCTGGTGCGAATGTAATGATTCCCGGTACTGTTTTTGGCGCAAGTACAGATGAAGTGGGAGACTATTTTATAATCAATATATCGCCTGGTAATTACGAAGTTTCAGCTGGATATATAGGATATGAGAAAAAAGTGTCATCCAATGTTAGGGTTTCTATTGATCAAACCACCGCGGTTGATTTTGGCTTAAATGCTTCAGTGATTGAAGGTGCTGCCGTTGATGTAATTGCAGAGAGGGCTATAATTGAGCAGGATATTACTGGAAGTAAGTCTGTTCTAACTTCTGATTTTCTAGATAATATGGCCGTTGTTGATTTAGAAGATGCTTTGTCCCAGCAGACAGGTTTTGTAGATATGGGCGAAACACAATATATAAGGGGTGGTCTGGCAAATGAAGTATCTTATATGGTGGATGGTATCTCAATGGTCAGCGGTATTCTTGGTGATAGCTGGTCTAGATTAAATACCAGCTCTATGGAAGAAATTGAAGTTCTTACTGGTGGATATAATGCTGAGTATGGAAATGCAATGTCTGGTGTAGTAAATATTGTATCAAAAGAAGCAAGCTCCGGAACAGGTGTTCATGGAAGTGTCATGGTGAGAACTCGTCCTGCGGGTAAATACCATTGGGGGATGAATATGTATGATGACCGTCTCTGGTATCGTACGAATTATGATCTAGCGCACTGGCAGAATGAGCTCACAGATGAAACGAAAGTTGCGGGATTTAAATCCTATCTGGCGCTCTGGTATCCGAATGAATGGAATGAAAACTCTGCGGATCCAACTGCTCAGCAATTATTAGACCTTTATACCAAGCAGATAACTCCAGATCCTGTGCTTGCAGATTACACAAAGCGAGCAGAGAATGAGCTTGAAGCGACTATATATGGTTCGGCGGGGAGCAAATTGAATTATTTGCTTTCTGTAAGAGGAAAAAATGGAGTAAATATTTTTCCTCAGGGTGGAGAATACAATCCTGAGCGAAATATCCAAGCAAAAATTAATTATTATTTAACAGATAACCAGAAGGTTACTCTTAATGTTATGAGTGGGGGTTATACAGCCTATACATATACGGAGAGTAACTGGAACAATAGAGAAAGCTCCAAAGAAGCTGCGTGGCAGCCAAACGCTGATATTAGGAATCCATATGTAGGCATGGCTCTGGCTCCGTGGGGTGGCTACTGGCACAAAGGTCCCCAGACTAAAGATATTACAATGTGGGGCCTAACATATCAGAATACATTGAGTCCAAAGACATTCTTTACTGTTAAAGTAAATGGACTTTCTGATAATATGAAGGAAGAGCAGGATTACAGTAAATTTAAAACAACAGAGCAGCAGATGGCCTGGGGTGGAAGTCAGTTTGATTTGGCAGCTAACTTCCGTATAGAAGCACGCCAAATCCAGGTTAATAATTATACTGAAAGCTCTCAAACCAATTTTAAATTAGATTTAACAAGTCAGGTAACAAAAACTCACCAGGTAAAAACAGGTGCAGAGTTTTCAATGAGCGCTGTAGACTATCAGCACTATTATATGGAGTTTGCCGCTGGTGACGTATGGCACTTGGATAACGTTTATGATTCAAAACCGTCTGAGTTTAATATGTACTTGCAGGACAAAATGGAGTTTGAAGGTATGATTGTGAATGTTGGAGTCCGTGTTGATGGGTTCAATGCGAACCACAATTATCCGGCAAATATTTTTGATCCGGTTGGGTTCCAAGAATGGAATGGTGGTGTTGATGGAAAACCATCAAACACAGCACCTATTTGGCAGTCATATCTAACCAAGAGAGACTGGTTTGCTGTTTTGCCGGGCGTTACACCCGCTGATTACAAATCAGTGTTTGATGGTGTGAGAAACGATGATATGCCTGTTGCATCTGAGTGGAAAACTGTTATATCTCCAAGACTGGGGATATCATTTCCAATTACTGCCAAGTCTAAATTACGGTTCAACTATGGACACTTTTATCAGCGTCCAAACTGGTCAAAGATACTTGGTTTCCCAACCAGCTGGTATGATAGTGACCCCTACGGCTCGGTACGTATGGATCAGTGGCAGGGCTGGTATGGGCAGCCTGGGGTAACCTATGAGAAAACAATCCAGTATGAAGTTGGTTTTGATGTTAACTTTGCAGATGTATGGCGCGTATCAAGTGCGTTCTACTATAAGGATGGTTCACAGCTCAATAGATTTAATCACACCAGTTCATATAATAGAGGTGGCGGTGGTGTAAATGCTATTGGATGGGGTGTTGCATCTTTCAGGGATAATTACAGCAGATCCCGTAACATTGCCGGTGACGGTCACGATAATATATTTTACACCAATAACGGTTACAAGGATTCCCGGGGCATAGAATTAACAGTAGATAAACTCTACCGAAGCAACTGGTCTGCAAGTTTCACCTATAATTATAGTTTGACTTCAGGCGGTCTCGCAGGATATGCATGGTACTATGAAGACGCAACCCGTCCTCACCAGCCTCACTCATATGATGAGTTGAAAGCTACCTGGTTAAGTAATTCAATTTTTAAGACAAATGTTAACTATGTTACACCCAAGTCACTGGGATCAGTTAATTTTGGTTTATATAATGAATATTTTTCAGGTGCAGAGTATACCTACTACGCGGATGATTTTACCGGCTTAAGAACGCCGAACAACAAGCGCTGGTTTCCTCATAGGAGAACTGATCTGAAGATCTCAAAAGCTTTTGATCTTGGTGTTGCTCGCCCAGCTTTAGCGCTTGAAGTCATTAATCTTTTTAATGACTATGATATGATCATCCCAAGCGGTGATAACCTCAAGCAGTGGGAAGAAGACGGTATCAAACCTAAGGTTGGTAAATCTGGAGAGACTGATATATGGGGTTTTTATAATTCTATCAGTAACCCCATGCGCATGATGTATCTATCATTAAGCGTAGACTTCTAAGAGAATTGAATCGGTAAATAAGGAGAATCAAATGATTACTAAAAACAATTATTTAATAGCTGGAATTACCGCGCTAATGATTTGGACATCGGCCGATCTTTACGGTGCGGGCTGGAACTTCGAACGAACAAAGCGGGCAAAACTATGGACTCGTGTTTGGAACAACGGAGGTATTGGCTTACCTACACTGTCAGGGAATGATCTTTTTAAGTATGATTATCCTGGACACGAGCTTACCTCAGATATCAATGATCACACCGGTGTGGTTATGTGGGCAGGCTGGATGACCTGGGCAGAAGTGGATGGTGTAGGAACACCTTTCCGTCTGTGTATGGCTTATGACCCAAACCCGGCCTACATTTCTCCAACCCAGGATGCAACACTGGTAACAAATTATAACATGGCAGACCCTAGCCTGCTGGCTGAAGAGATTATTACTGGTGGTGCTAAAATTGTAGAGTATGATCTTGACTTCAGTTACAGGACTTTGGCTTGGAGCTATCCTGAGCTTGACGACTTTATTATTTGGGAATTTACTTTCACTAATAATGGATCTAAAAACCTGACGAATTTCCGTTTTGCCCCAACCGCTGAGATGAATATAAGTATTCCAGGCGGCTCTGATGTTACAAGGGATGATGATGATTTTGAGTGGGATATTGCCCATGAAGCCTTTTATTTTCATGATGGCCAGAGTGTAAACACGGCAGGTGAACTTATACCTGCAGCATATGGTCTTACTGGAGACGATATTGGCGGACCCTCAGATACTGAGTTCGCTGCATCATTGGATCATAGCTTTAGGGCAGCCCATTATTTCACTTATTACTGGTTAGATAAGCCTACTAAAAGTGATCCAACAGAACGTGACCACATGAATATTGTAGATAAGAACAACCTTAATCAGCACGCAAACAGAATACAGCAGGATCCAATGAATGATAACCCCGAAGTAGATTTTGATACTGACGATTATATTCTTGCAGCTCTAAAGTATGATAACCCTCTCCCACTTACTTCAGAGGATGGTGTTGATTTGACTTCAGAAGCTACCCGCTTGGGGCTGACAGTTGCTGCTCCGCAGTTGCCTTATGAGAAACATATGAGCTATCTTTATTCAACTGGACCTTACTCAATAGCTCCCGGTGAGCAACTTAAGTTTGTGATGGTTTCTGCGATGGGTATGATGGATAATGACCGTGTAATGGCTGGTGGTGTAGAAAATAAAGCTCGCCTGAGTGATGGTGCGGACAGCCTTTGGAAAAATGTAGATGCTGCTGCTACTCTATATGCACGTGGTTATCAGGCGTTTGATCCTCCTCCAACCCCAACAAATGGGAATAATTCATTAACATTAACTCCTGTCCCAACTGGAGTTAAAATCCAGTGGCCTCCAATATCTGAATCTTATACCGATCCTGATTATGGAGTAAATGACTTCGCAGGTTACCGGATCTATCGTTCTACAGTTAAAAATATTGGTCCATGGAAGCTTATAGCTGATATTCCTAAAGGATCGGAGACTATTGAAGGTAGTATGGTCACTTATGAAGATCTTGGTCTTAGTCTAGGTGTAGGTGTTTACTATCAGGTTTCTTCCTATGATACAGGTCATAATACTGCGCCACCCTGGGATTGTGGCGGCTGTACCGGCATAAAACCATTGGAAAGCGGGAGAGTAAATGTTAACACAAATCCGGTCTACCCAATGGCAGACCCAAGCAATAATCTTGATGATGTCCGTGTGTATCCAAACCCTTTTATTCAAGATAGTGGCTTATTAGGCAGTGGTGAAAGTAAAAGAATTGAGTTTGTCAATATTCCAGGTGCTTGTACAATCAGGATTTATACCTTGGCTGGTGAAATACTCCAAACTATCGAACATGATGACGGTAGTGGGGACTCATCCTGGGGCTCAAAGACTCTTGGTGACTATCAGGTAAATAAATATCTGCAGGCGGTGGCACCCGGAATCTATATATGGCATATTACAAATAATGTCGAAAGTAATAAAGGCGAGACAAAAGCTGGTACTTTCGTTATTATTAAGTAAAACAATTTAAATGTTTCATAACTATTCGGAGGAATGTATGATTACTTTGAAGTCTTATAAAAAAACTGTAATAGGTGTTGGCCTGGTAATAATCTGTTCGACATTGCTGGCTCAGACTCCTAGGGATCCAATCTCAACAATTGATCCACCAGATTTTAATAGAACAGGACAGACTGGTTTCCAATTTTTGCACCTGCCAACCAGTGCGAGATCAGCTGCGCTGGGTGGTATTATGAATGGGACTAGAGACAACACTGTCACATCTTTATTTAATAATCCGGCTAACTTGGTGGATGTAAAAAATATTGATGCAGCTTTTACCAATATTACCTATGTCGCAGATATCAAGTATATGACTGGTGCGGTTGCAAAGAATTTGGGCGCATTGGGTACAGTTGGCGTCTATTTTGCAAACCTGAGAACACCTGATATGGTTAGAACAGAAAATGTTGTCGATGCAGATCTAGGTATTACCGTACGGAGTGCAGACCTTGGTACATTTTCTGCTGGAGATGTGATGTACGGTGTTTCCTTTGCTCGAAGAATAACTGATGTGCTGTCAGTTGGGGGTAATTTGAGCCGGATTGAAGAAGACCTTGCAGAGCTTAAGGTCTCTAATACAAATATAGATTTTGGTCTTTACTATGAGACCGGATTCAATAGTTTAAGGCTTTCTATGGTAGCTAGAAATTTTGGTCCTGATACCGAGTTTACCGGTTTTGATGCACTGTATGGTTTACCCCAGTCAGTACGTATGCCAATTAATTTTCGCGTTGGCATAGGATACGACCTTATTGAAAACCTCGCTGTTTATGCGGAAGGTGTACATCCCAACGATGGTCCTGAAAGATTTCACCTGGCTGGTGAATATAAGGTGATGAATCTTCTAAGCCTTCGTGGTGGTTACAAGATGGGGTATGATGAACAAAGTTTAACCTTTGGTGGCGGACTAAATTTTAATATGAGCGGTATAAGCGGCAGAGTAGATTATGCTTTTCTTGACTACGGACGTTTGACAAATGTTCAAGTTATAAGTATAGGATTTGCTGTTAACTAGTTAGATACCAAATACTTTATTTAAATAAAAATGGGTAGGTCTTCTTACCCATTTTTATTCTATAGGAGATTAGGAAATATAAATTAAAATCTAAAAAGGTTCCTGAATGGGTAATGTAACGGTAGTAGGCAGCTATATTGTAGCCCTTGTAATGGATACAGACCGAATTCCATTAGAAGGAGAAACCCTTATCGGTCACAATTATCATACTACACATGGTGGCAAAGGATCGAACATGGCAGCCTGTATATCCAGGCTAGGCGGTAACTCAACTTTCATGGGAAAGATAGGCAGAGATTCATTCGCAGAATCATTTATAGAATTACTTAAAACAGAAAATGTTAGCGATCGCGGTGTCTTATATTCCGATAAATTACCGACTGCTGTTGGTTTTATTGTATCAAGTTCTTCTGGATCTAATATAATTATCATAGATATTGCAGCGAATGGCGAATTTTCACCAGAAGATATCGATTCTAATAGTTCAATAATTAAACAATCTGATGTTATTCTATCGCCCCTAGAAATACCATTTGAGACTGCTATACATGCATCTAAATTGGCTAAGGAAAACGGTGTAAAGTCAGTGCTTAATCCCGCACCAGCCGTTGATCTAACGAAAGAAAATTTACAATCTGTTTTTGCTCTTACTCCTAATGAAACTGAAGGAAGAGTCTGTCTTGGGCTTGATCCTAATGATCCAATAGATGATGAGAGTGTTGCCGAGAGATTATTGGAATTAGGTGCTGAAAATGTGATCCTGACACTTGGTGAAAAAGGAGTCTTATGGGCGTCTGAAGCAGGAGTTAGATCTTTCCCAGCACTCAGTGTCACTGTTTTAGATACCGTTGGTGCCGGTGATGCATTTAATTCTGGATTAGTTGTAGGTCTCAGTGAAGATAAATCCATAGAAGAATCCATAGCTTTAGGCATCACAGCAGCATCCTTATCAACCCAATACAGGGAAACCATTGAATCATATCCTAAAAGAGGTGAAGTTGACGCACGCATTCAAGAAATTTCGAAATAAATAATTATTAATACCTAACTGGGAGGAGGGTTATTACATGCTTTTAAATACAGTAAACCACCATAAATATCTTTATATACATTTAATATTATTTTTATCTATTGTTAATATTGTGGTTTCGGAAGGCCATGAGGATATGGTCCTTGTAAAGGCTGAAGATTATACTTTTCATGTGGAATACCGTTGGGTTGAAGGCTTAACACTGGATAGTCTTATTCAGGATTATGCAGGGATTCGTTATTCTAATACAACAGAGTTCAAAACATCTGGTTATTATATCGACAAAACAGAAGTGACCAACGCACAGTTTAAGGAGTTTATGGATGCCAGCGGATACAAGCCTAAATGGTCCAAGAATTTTTTAAAGCACTGGAAAAATGGTACCTATCCTAGAGGTCTAGAAAATCATCCTGTTTACTGGGTATCTATTGAAGATGCAAAAGCCTATGCAACATGGGCGGGAAAGCGTCTTCCAACAGAAGAAGAGTGGCAGCTTGCGGCCCAGGGTACTGATGGAAGAGCGTGGCCATGGGGTAACCTATATGATCCAAATAAGGCAAACATGGATTCGAAAGACACAAAGCCTGTAGGCAGTTATCCTAAAGGAGCCAGTCCCTATGGTGCTCTGGATATGACCGGGAATGTATGGGAATGGACCGATTCAAAACAATTGGATGGAAACCACTATTGGTGCTGGATACGCGGTGGTAGTCATTATTTTGCAAAGGGCAGTCGCTGGTACATCCAGGGCGGTCCCGTGCCCAACTATCAGAGACTGAAGTTTTGGTTGATGACACCTGCCTTGAACCGAAGCCCAAGTATTGGCTTCAGATGTGTCAAGGATGCCACATAGCGCTCTATTGTATTTCTTGAAGTTTTAATTAGAGCATTAATGCATTCTCTATAATTTTTAAAAAGGTCATCAGATGAAAAAAGTAATTAGATTGTTTTGTAAGGTATTTAGCGTTTCTGCTATACCAGTTTTATTATCATTAACATTAGGGCAATTAATGGCAAAATCAACGATAACATTAAAATACGTTCCAGATAAGGAACAGGTCAAAGAGATTATATTGGAAAATACAAGTCACCAGTACACCATTACGATCGATAATGCTGTCAGGCTTGTAAGTATAATCGACAAGTTATCTGGTTACGATTATCTAGAAAATAATGAGCCACTTATTTTTACTTCTTGCTATCCTAAAGGAAGATGGTTAGATAATGTTGGGTACCAATTATTTACAGTTGATGAAGTCAGCAAAGATGGAAGAAAGGGTGTCTCCATCTGGCAGCAATCAAGCTATGTGGAGAATTCCTGGGTTGTTGTACAAGAGTTTTCTCTGGGGGATGATAGTGAACTTTATTGGAAATCTACTATTACCAATACTGCAACTGGAGGGCGCTCTTATCGAGTCCCACGTGCCCGACCATCCACAGTTAAATTTCCTGTTATTCAAGATCTAATAATTGGTGATAAACAGGGGATGAGTTATTTTTATCCTTCTGGCAATAGGTATTACATAGATAATAAAGATGATGCCGGTAAATCACAATACGTTGAATCTTCAACAGAATTTGAAGCGACCAGAGTTCCTGGATTTTATCTCACAAATACTACAGACCCAAAGGTTCCAACAGATGTTTTTAATCTCGCAGAGGATAGGGGAATCTACTTTCATGTTCTGGATACCGGATTTGATTGGAGCTTTGAAGACAAAAAAGACCTGACAAATCGAGACTTTAAACTAGTCCAAGAGCCTGGTGAAGAGACGGTTGTAATGGATTGCCGCATAGGTCCCCATAAAGGGGACTGGCACGCTGGCTTTGATGCCTATAAAAAGCATATCTATTCGACCTTTGATTTTAAATATTATGAACGTCCAGTGCAGCAGGAGTATCGAAAGAAACTGGTATCCCATTTTACCTTTCTATATGGTCATGACATATATAACCCGAAGACCAATGAGTTTGAGATTGATCGATTTTTAGATGAAGGAGAGGAAAACTTCGGTGGATACGACTATATGCTTCTTTGGCATGATTATCCACGCATGGGTGTAGACAACCGGAACCAGTTTTCCATGTACGAAGATTTGCCGGGAGGCCTAGCAGGTCTGCGTCTTATGGTGGATAAGGCCCATGCGCGGGGAGTGCATGTATATATTCCCTACAAGCCGTGGGATATTATGGTAAAGAACCAGAATCATTATACGGAAGAAGCGCGGATATCCAAGGCTATTGGAGCAGATGGAGTTTTTCTGGATACTATGAGAGATAGTGAGGTTGCATTTCGCAAGGCACTGGATGCAGTCAATCCAGACAATGTTTTCGTTTCAGAAGGTCGGCCCAGCATTGCAGATGCACAGTTGGTCACTGGCAGCTGGAATCAGTCTGGGTCAGCGACAAATACCATGCCTAATGTGGACTTGTTTCGGTTTTTACTACCCCAGCACAATGTACATAATATTAATCGGGGGGCAAGGGACAGGGAGCAGTTGATCCATAATGCCTTGTTTAATGGAACTGGGTTTATTGTTTGGGAGGATATTTTTGGTGAGATCAATCAATATTCCTGGAATGAGCGCATTTTGATCCATCGATATAGTAGAATCCTTCGGGAAAATAGCGATGCCTATTTAACAGAAAATCCTATTCCTCTTGTCCGAGATTTACGTGATGATATTTACATTAATGCATTTCCTGTATCCAGTAAATGTGTTTACCCAACTTATCAGAATGACTATGAAAGTGTATCTAGAAGAGCGATTATTAATGATGGCTCAGCACCTAGGTTTCGTGGAAAAGGTGGAAAAGATTGGGAAGGGAAAACACCCCGCCTGATTGGTCCTTTTATCGATGTAGATCATCCAAAAGACTGGCATTATATAGATGTCTGGAATCATAGAAATGTTGGTACCGAAGATGTCAATGGCAAGACCCGTCTTGTTTTTCTTGAAGAAGCCCCAGACAAGATGTCTTGTGTTGTGGGGATGCCCAAGAACCTGAAAGTGAATCAGGCAGATGGTTCACTAAAGATTCGTGTAACAAACCCGATAGAGAATTCCCGTATCCAGATAAACACGGTGGATAATTTAAATATGATGGAAGAAGAGAAGATGGAACTTAGCGGGAATGATGCTACGGTAAATTTATCTGATCTTGATCTTGACTATCCTCACAAAGTTTTGGTAAAGCTAATGCAGGAAGATGTAATGATCGATCAGGTCATTGTAGATGCCGGATGGTTTAATTTTGATGTTGATTAGACGATTCATGTCAGTTATAGCTTTAATTGTTATTAGAAGGAAAATCCTTTCTTTACCAGGTATTATTTTTGTATTGATGTTGGCTAATGTTTCTGCCGAGCCAACGGTAACTTTTGTTCCAAATAAGGAACAGGTTAAAGAAATTGTGCTGGAAAACAGTTCTTATAAGTATACTATTGCTATTGATAATGCTGTACGATTAAAGAGCATATTAGAAAAATCTACAGGTTACGATTATGTGGAAAACAACCAAGATCTGATTTTTACTTCATCACTTAGACCAACTACTTGGCACAGATTTTTAGATAATACGGGATATCAGCTGTTTACAGTTGATGAGATCAGTTATAAGGGTCGGAAAGGAGTTTCAATCAGCCAGCAATCAAGCTATGTAGAAAATTCATGGGTGATTGTTCAGGACTTTTCTCTTGGTGAGGATCACGAGCTCTATTGGAAATCCACGATTATTAGTGATACTCCAGGCCGCTCTTTCCGTGAGCCACGTACCAGACACGCAGATCTTAGATTTCCTGTTATGCAAGATTTGGTGATTGGAGATAGGGAAGATATAAATATTTTTCTACCAACCCAACGGACGCTAGGACCTCCTGGATCAAGCTACGGCAAGGGAGAACTTAGGTATTGTATCAATGATCGAGATGATTTCATTTTTTATTTAACTAATAGCTATGATCCGTTGATCCCTCTTGATATTTATAATCTATCTGAAGATCGAGGGGTCTATTTTCATGTTCTGGAAACAAATTTTGATTGGAGTTTTGAAAATAAGGATGATTTTCATCAGAGAGAATTCCGTCTAACTCAAGGGCCGGGCGAAGAGACCGTGGTAATAGACTGTCGCATTGGTCCCCATGAAGGGGACTGGCATGCTGCCTTTGATACCTATAAAAAGCACATTTATTCGACATTTGATTTTACATATTATGAACGCCCAATTCAGGAACAGTATAGAAAACAGTTGTTATCGCATTTCACGTACTTATACGGTCACGATATATACAACCCTAAAACCAATGTTTTTGACATTGACCGATTCTTGGATGAGGGCGAAGCAAACTTTGGTGGATATGATTACATGCTTCTTTGGCATGATTACCCTCGAATGGGTGTAGATAACCGCGACCAATTCAAAATGTATGAAGATTTGCCTGGTGGGCTAAAAGGCTTAAAGTTGATGGTTGACAAGGCGCATGCCAGGGGAGTAAAAGTTTATCTACCTTACAAACCTTGGGATCTTATGGTCAAGAACCAGAATCATTATATGGAAGAGGCACGTATATCCAAGGCCATTGGGGCGGATGGAATTTTTTTAGATACTATGGGAGAGGGAGCAGTCGAATTCCGTAAGGCTTTGGATGCGGTTAACCCAGATAATGTTTTTGTATCCGAGGGACGTCCAAGCATATCTGGTGCTCAGTTAGTAACAGGCAGTTGGAACCAGACTGCCTCAGCAACAAATAGAATGCCGAATGTAGACCTTTTTCGCTTTTTACTTCCCAGGCACAATGTACATAATATTAGTCGTGGTTCAAGGGACAGAGAGCAGTTAATCCATAATGCTTTGTTTAATGGAACTGGTTTTATTGTTTGGGAAGACATATTTGGTGAGGTTAATAATTACACTTGGAATGAACGAATTATGATTCATCGCTACAGCCGGATTCTTCGAGAGAACAGTGATGCGTATTTAACAGAAAGTCCTATTCCTCTTGTTCGAGATTTGAGGGAGGATATTTATATCAATGCTTTTCCAGCTCCCAACAAATGCGTATATCCAACATATCAGATTGATTATGCGAATGTATCACGAAAAGCTACAATTAATGAGGGTTCAGCGCCAGCATTTCGTGGTAAAGGTGGTAGGGATGAATCGGGAGAAGTGTATCGCCTGATTGGTTCCTTTATTGATGTAGATCACCCAAAAGACTGGCACTATATTGATGTCTGGAATCATCGAAACGTTGGTACTGAGGAGGTAAACGGTAAGACCCGACTTGTTTTTCTTGAAGAGGCACCTGACAAGATATCTTGTGTTGTCGGAATGCCAAGAAATCTGGCAGTAGAGCAGATAGGTGGTTCATTAAATATCAAGGTAACGAATCCCATAGCCGAATCTAGTATTCAAATAAATACCGTTCATAATCTCACAATGATGGAAGAAGAAAAAATGAATTTTAGCGGTAATGATGCAACCATCAAATTGTCTGAACTTGACCTCGACTATCCCCACAAAGTGCTAGTAAAACTAATGCAGAATGATGTAATGATCGATCAAGTCATTGTAGATGCTGGATGGTATGGTTTCAATGAAAAATAATCAGATATCCATAATGTTGAAACCGTCTGAAAAAGAAAAAGAACAATATGCATTGGATGGATATTTTTTGCGGACTAATTTTTTTAGCAGTACCGAGATTGATGAATTCCGCTCAAGAGCTCGGGATGATTTAGAAAAAGATCTGAGAAATGATAAGGTCATGATTAAAGCAGATAAAGATGGAAACACAACGCTCCTAAAAATGTGGTATACTGCAGATGATGATTTTTATGGGTTTATCGCAAGAGATGAGCGTTTAGTGATTCTTGCTAAAGAGATTATTGGAGATGACGTGTATATTTATAGTCACAAGATGACAATGAAAAATCCTGGTGAAGGTGGAGCCTGGGAGTGGCATCAAGATTATGGTTATTGGCATAATTATGGTTTATTGGCACCAGACATGTTGAGTATTTACATAGCACTGGATAAATCTCACGAGAAAAATGGTTGCCTGCAGGTACTTAATGGATCGCACAAGCTTGGAAGACTGAACCATATTAGGGAGAACGATCAAACAATTATTGATAGTGAATACCTAAATGAAGCAGAGAATCGCTATACTGCAAAATATGTTGAGATGGAAGAAGGTGACGCACTCGTCTTTCATTGCAATCTTCTCCATCGATCGGATGCGAACCTAAGCAAAGAACACCGCTGGGGATATATTGCATCATACAATGCCGTTTCCAATAAGCCATTTAAAAAAGTACGTGACTATGGCCATTATCAGCCAATGCATATGGTCCAGTCAGGCCACTTTATGGAGAATTGAGCATAATGAAAAAAGTCTTTCAATATTTTATCATTATGATAGGAATAATTATTCTAATAATACTATTTATGGATAGACGAATGACAACAAACACTAAAGAAGATATGGTTCAAATACCTTCCACAGATTACACTTTTCATGTGGAATACCGTTGGGTTGAAGGTTTGACACTGGACAGTCTTGTCCAGGATGATGCAGGTATTCGATATACTAACACATATCAGTTTGAGACTCCTGGTTATCTTATGGACAAAACAGAAGTAACCAACGCTCAGTTTAAGGAGTTTATGGATGCCAGCGGATACAAACCTAAATGGTCCGAGAATTTTTTAAAGCACTGGAAGAATGAGACCTATCCGTCAGGGGAAGCGAATCATCCTGTATACTGGGTCTCTATAGAAGATGCAAAAGCATATGCAGCATGGGCAGGAAAGCGTCTTCCAACTGAAGAAGAGTGGCAACTGGCAGCCCAAAGCACAGATGGAAGAGCCTGGCCATGGGGTAATATATATGATGCAGATAAGGCTAACATGGATTCGAAAGGCACAAAGCCTGTAGGCAGTTATCCGGAAGGGGCCAGTCCCTATGGAGTTCTGGACATGACAGGAAATGTATGGGAATGGACCGACTCAAAGCAGTCCGATGGGTTTCATTATTGGTGCTGGATACGCGGTGGTAGTCATTATTTTGCTAAGGGAAGCCGTTGGTATATCCAAGGAGGTCCTGTCCCAAACTACCAGCGTTTAAAATTTTGGCTCATGACCCCCGCTCTTAATCGTAGTTCAAGTATTGGATTCCGATGCGTTAAAGATCTCTAATAGAATGAAATGCATTAGGGTGAGTATGCCAATTCCCATTGTTCTCTTAATATCACTATTTCATTATTCCATAATGTCTGCTCAGCCTTATGTAAAATTTATTCCTGACAAGGATCAGGTTAAGGAAGTTGTATTGGAGAACAATAGTTATCGATACACAATAGCAATAGGTAATGCTGTAAAACTTACCAGTATGTTAGACAAATCTACTGGATACGATTACATGAAAAATAATGAAGATCTGATTTTCACATCTTCACCCCAGCCATGGGCATTAGATCATGTTGGGTTTCAATTATTTAATGTAGAAGAATTTACCAAAGACGGGCGAAAAGGAGTTTCTATACGTCAACAATCAAGCTATGTGGAAAACTCTTGGGTAATAGTGCAGAATTTTTCGATTGGTGAAGATCACGAACTTTACTGGAAATCTGTAGTCACTAGTACCGCGACTGGTGGCAGGTCTTATCGAGAACCGCGAACCAGAAGCGCAAATATTAGGTTTCCCGTCATTCAGGATCTTAAAATTGGAAAAAAAGAGGATCTAAATGTTTTTTTACCAACAGAAACATATTTTCGTAGGTATGCTACCAGCTTACCTACCTACTGTATCAATAATCAAGATGATTATAAGTTTTATCTGTTTCCAAATTATAGTGATCCGCAAGTCCCCACAGATGTTTTTAACCGTAAAGAAAATAGAGGAGTTTATTTTCATGTAATAAATACTTCATTCAGCTGGATTTTTGATGATAAGGCTGATTTTCATCAGAAAGAGTTTCGGCTTACTCAGGAGCCTGGAGAAGAAACAGTTGTAATGGATTGCCGCATAGGACCCCATGAAGGGGACTGGCATGCTGCATTTGATGCCTACAAAAAACATATATACTCAAACTTTGATTTTAAATACTACAATCGCCCAGTTCAAGAATACTACAGAAAACAATTTGTGTCGCATTTTACGTTTCTTTATGGTCATGATATATACAATCCAGAGACCAATGAGTTTGATATTAACCGATTTTTAGATGAAGGAGAGGTAAACTTTGGCGGATACGATTACATGCTTCTTTGGCATGATTATCCCCGAATGGGTGTGGATAACCGAAACCAGTTTGCTATGTACGAGGATTTACCCGGTGGTTTAAATGGGCTGAAGTCATTGGTAGACAAGGCTCATGAAAGAGGAGTGCAGGTCTATTTACCCTATAAACCATGGGATATCATGGTCAAGAACCAGAATCACTATGACGAAGAGGCAAAGATATCGAAGGCTATTGGTGCGGACGGGATATTTCTTGATACTATGAAGGATAGTGAAATAGCCTTCCGAAAGGCACTGGATGCAGTCAATCCAGACAATGTTTTTGCATCAGAGGGAAGACCCGGTCTTGCGGATGCGCAGCTTGTGACAGGAAGTTGGAACCAGGTTGGTACTCAAACTAATGTTATGCCTAGTATTGATTTGTTTCGTTTTCTTCTTCCCAAGCATAACGTGCATAATATTAGCCGAAATAGTAGGAATAGACAGGCACTCGTGCATAATTCTTTGTTTAATGGCACTGGTTTCATTGTCTGGGAAGATATCTTTGGTGAGATTAACAGTTATACTTGGATAGAGCGAATTATGGTTCATCGCTATAGTCGTATAATTCGTGAAAACAGTGATGCGTATTTAACTGATAACCCAATTCCTTTGGTAAAATCCCTGAGAGAAGATATTTATATTAATGCATTCCCTGTGCCAAATAAATGTGTCTATCCTGTATATCAAAATGATCACGATAATGTATCAAGAGAGGCTACATTTAATGAAGGATCAGCGCCCAAGTTTCACGGGGTTGGGGGTAGAGATCTCCGTGGCAGAGTTCGTCGATTAATTGGACCTTTCCTAGAGGTAGATCATCCTGAAAATTGGCACTATGTTGATGTCTGGAACCATCGTGCCCTTTCCACAGAAGTAGTAGATGGGAAGACAAGACTGGTTTTTCTTGAGGAGGCGGCAGATAAGATTTCTTGTGTGGTGGGTATGCCTGAGAACCTGAAAGTGAATCAGGCAGATGGTTCACTAAAGATTCGTGTAACAAACCCGATAGAGAATTCCCGTATCCAGATAAACACGGTGGATAATTTAAATATGATGGAAGAAGAGAAGATGGAACTTAGCGGGAATGATGCTACGATAAATTTATCTGATCTTGATCTTGACTATCCTCACAAAGTCTTGGTAAAACTAATGCAGGATGATGTTATGATCGATGAAGTCATTGTAGATGCTGGCTGGTACAGCTTTAGTCCAAAATAAAATTCAATAAACTTTAAATTATTTTTATCGTATAAGTTGTATGAAAAACAGCAACAAATATTTCGCATTATCAAAGTCTTCATTGAGAGATAAAATTTTAGGTGCCTGGGTAGGAAAATCCTACGGTGCAATAATGGGTGAACCAATGGAGTTTGATGCCCAGGGAGAGATATACGAGGGTAGTCTTGATATACATCCTGATGCTCCTAAAATATGGCTACACAATGAAGATGATTTATATACGAATATGGCATTCCTTGAAATATTACGTGACCATGGTTTGCATGCTACTCAGGATAATTTTGCAGATGTCTTCCGGAAAAAAGATTTTATGTTATGGCATGCTAATGGGCAGGCGAGACAGAATCTATTAGAAGGTATCCCACCAGGTCTATCAGGTCACCCATACTATAATCCTCATGCTGACGATATTGATTTTCAGATTGAGTGTGATTTTATAGGTATTATTTCGCCTGGACTATCTGAGTCATCACAGAAAATTTCAGATAAAGTAGGGCATATTATGAATTTTGGAGATGGCTATTACGCAGGAGCTTTTCTGGCTGCTCTTTACTCACATGCTTATCTTGATAATAATATTGTGGATTTAATAAGTAAATCGTTAAAAGTAATTCCTCATAATTGTAAATACTCTGTGATGATAAAAAAACTGCTCGAATGGTATGATGAAGATCCTGACAATTGGCGCATAACCTGGAAAAAATTTGAAGAAGAATATAATAAAGATCTTTGTCCATGGGCGAAATCAGATCCTCCGTCAAAGCAAGGTAACAAAATAGGACTATTTAATATTCAGGGACACTTTAATGGTATATACATATTAATTGGACTTTTGTATGGCAAGGGTGATTTCTTGGAATCAATAAAAATATGTACCCGTTGTGGTCAGGATACTGATTCTAATGTTGCTAACTGTGGGGGTGTCATGGGTGTTATTTACGGATATGAGATGCTACCAGAAACTGTCAAAAGTGAACTTCTTCCTTACATGGGTAGGGACTATAACTACACAAGCCTTTCCATTAACTCTGCCACTGATCTGAGTTATGAATTAGCAATTAAAAATATTATGGAAAAT
The DNA here is from genome assembly GCA_913043235.1 of uncultured Fidelibacterota bacterium. Lineage (GTDB taxonomy): Bacteria > Fidelibacterota > Marinisomatia > Marinisomatales > UBA1611 > UBA2134. The sequence goes on along the minus strand of CAJWLO010000008.1, from coordinate 30,721 downwards.
GGTGGGAAGATTGATAGTGATAAGATCATAATTAAGCCACAAATATATAATTTTAGTGGTGAACTTGAAGTCTCTTTCTCCAATTTGCAATTTCAAGATATTTATACCATTGAGCCTGACTTATCACCAGAACTCAAGTGGCACGGAGACTGGAAGCTGACAACAGATCACAAAGGGAGGCCCAGGTTTTATTCATCAAACCAGGCAGGAGATTATCTTGAGGCTGAATTTTCAGGGAATTGCATTTTTGTCCAGGGTAACCAACAGTATAAAAGTGGTATACTTGAAGTATTTATTGATGGGGAGTTGGTTCAAACGAGGGATATGTATGTTCGAAAGGAACTTAACAATTCGGCACAGTCTACTGCTGCATGGGTTACCAATTTAGCTGATGGAGAACACACAATTAAAATTATGGTCACTGGAAGATGTGCGTCTGATGCCACTGATACAGATATAAGTTTGGGTAGGATAATCTCTTACACAGGTCGAGTCTCTGTACCATCTTAGTCTATATTTTAGGAGTCATATAGATGAAAAAAAGTATTTTACTGGATAAAATTATGGGATGTGTTTATGGGGGAGCTGTTGGAGATGCAATGGGTGCTCCAGCAGAGTGGCACTATCCCGACGAAATTAGAGAACGCTATGGGTATATCACTGATTTTGTAGAAAACTGGGAAGGTCCAAATGATATCGGGAAAGGAGATGGTCGTTATACTGATGACAGTCACATGATCCAGCTTCTTTCCAGGGCATATATTGAGCATGGAGGTCACTTAGATTCATATGAGTTCGCAAAAAGAATTATTCCTCTCATAACTGATTCTTCGAGATGGATACCAGAGCTAGGTAAAAATATCGCTCTATTAGAGAGATTATTTTACCCTGAAAAATGGTTATTTATGAGACTCCATCTGGCGAATGCAGAACCGAGACAGGGTGGTATTGGTAACATGGTTAATTGTGGTGCTGCGATGTATTCTGCACCGGTAGGCATCGTTAATGCTTGCGATCCACAAAAGGCTTATTCTGAAGCAATTGATATTTTTAGTGCACATCAACACAGTTATGGTCTGGAAGCGGCCGGTGTGATGGCAGCCTGCACCGCTGAAGCATTTCGTCCTAATGCTTCTGTTGAATCAGTGATTGAAGTTGCTATTGATTTAGCAAAAGATGGAACAAAGAATGCAATTAAATCTATTGTAGATTGTGCAGAAAATTTGAGCGACTGGAAGGAAAGTATAATACCACTGCGTGATTGCATACGTCCTTTTGATGGTTCTGCTGAAAAGGGAAAGAACCGGGGAAATGGGACCAATAATTGGCGTCCAAGCAGGGAACATAGTATTGAAGAATTGCCAATAGCACTTGGATTTTTAATTATAGCATCCGGGGATTTCGAAAAAAGTATTTTTGGGGCATCAAATTACGGCAGGGACAATGATTCGATCGCAGGAATGGTTGGGGCTATATCTGGTGCTCTTAATGGCGCCAAGGAAATACGTAAAGATTGGATAAATACAATTAATGAAGCAAACAGGGTAGATCTCGTCCCCATGGTAAGAGACCTTCATGATCTAAGGTTAAAGTTACATGAGGAAAATATCGATCATATCCAGAACCAAAAACGTTATTTTCAATCGCTCAACAATCAAATTAATAAAAGTTCATAGCCGTTCGAAAGGATGACTCCAAAAGTAAGATTTACTGCCTTTGCACTATTCTTTCTGATCGTACTTACATTCCTATTATTTTCACCTAGTTGGTTTAATAAAAATAATGCCTTAAATGACACTGTGAATTGGTCAAATGTTGTTGATGATCCTGATGAGCATATGACATTTAACCTATTAATGCATCGCGATGCCAGATGGTCCGCTGATGCCCTTCTCAAGGAGGATGCGTTTGCAAAAAGGATACTTGAAAAAAGATTTAACGTAACACTCAACTACGATCTCATATCGCCCTCTGTTTATGAAAGAAAGGGTGCTCTGGTGAAAGCTTCAGGGTCCATTCCTGATATATTCACAGAATTTTCTGGACAATTATCCAGTTCCATAAAGCATGGATTTGTGATGCCAGTTCCTCTTTCCGTATTAGCTCACCATAGTCCAACAATTACAAAAATTATTCAAGAATGGGGAATGCATTCATGGATGGGTTGCCGATACAATGAAAATAATTATGGGATTCCAATTCCTAGACCTACAAATGCGTATCCAAAAATCGGTATTTGGCGTAAAGATTGGCTAAAGGCCGTTGGTTTTGAAGGGATTCCAGATAATCTTGAAGAATATTCTTTTGTTTTTGAAAAATTCAAAAATGATAAACCAGATGCCAGAAGTTTTATCCATGATTTTGAGAAATTCTTATCACCAGAACAAAAAAGATTGGTTCTTAATAATGCAAAACCAACCTGGGCTATGAGTGGAGATGTCAGCTCATGGAGGAGTGGGATGTTCACCGAGATTTTTGGTGCGTATGATATTCAGCCATTCAATTGGAAAATAGATAGAGATAATTTGATCTGGGGTGGAATTGATGAGAGATCCTTTTTAGCCCTGAAACAATTAAATGATTGGTATGAAAAGGAATACATACATCCTGATTTTGTAACAGACAATTGGATGGGCGAAGTATTAGCAAAACTTTATGCAGGAATTACAGGTTACATTTCTCATTGGTCTCTTTATGCCGAGCTTGAGCCAAATAGTGAACGACTTAAAACAATGGCCGCACTACAGCGACATCGCGATTTAGAACTATTTGAATTAATTGGATTTTCAAAGGAGGATGCAGAACAATTAATTGAAAATAATAAAGATCGATACCGAAACCTTTGGACCGCAGGATATGCACCAGCAGGGCCAGATGGACATAGAGGCCACAGAACATATGGTAGGGTAGGTGGCAATTATGGTGGATACTATGTGTTTGGGAATCACATGAGAGAAACACCTGCCAAGGTGATTCGCTGGCTAAGAATAATGGAAACCATGTTAAATGATGAAGAACTCTTATTACACTGTAGCTTAGGGAAGGAAGGTTTGCACTGGAAATGGCAAGGCGAAGGGGATAATAGAACGACAATCGGACTTGAACCATTTGGTACATATTCATATAGAAGAAATAGTGAAGGTCTTGCTTGGCACCTTTATGATAAAAGACAAGGCTATTTAGTGACAGTTCCCATGCAAGATGATTTCGTCGATAAATATATGCCTGCTGGACTAAAAAAATTTCAAAAAGATCATAATCGAATTGAATGGGGAGATCCATGTGCTTTTGGGGATGCGGTTTACCAGGCTCCTCATGATATAGTAGCTAGAGTAAATAAACTAATCGCTTTCCAACAAACTAATTTTACTGAGTTTATTACAGGACAAAAGGATTTTAAGATCTGGGAATTGTATGTAGATGAATTTTATAGACTAGGTGGGGAATTAGTTATTAATAGAATGGGAATTCATCTTGATGATGCAAGGGAGAATAAAAAAAAGATTGACCTATTATTAAGTAGCGTGAATTAGATGGACACTAATAATTTTAAATCTCCAAAAAATAATGCTCTGGCATTAATGTTTTTACCCTGTGCAGTTTATTATTTTATTTTTGATTATATCCCAATGGGGGGACTGATGATAGCTTTCAAAGATTATAGTATCCGGGATGGTATACTTGGAAGCCCATGGGTTGGATTTCAGCATTTTGAGACGCTTTTTAGTGGAAGTGAATTTTTATTGGTCATAAAAAACACTTTGTTTATTAGCATAATAAAAATCATACTAGGATTTTTTGCACCCGTAGTTTTTGCGCTATTGTTAAATGAAATTAGGATTGGTTTTTTAAGAAAAGGATTTCAAAGTTTGAGCTTGTTACCCTACTTATTTAGCTGGGTTATTTTAGCAAGTATTTTCAGACTAATCTTTTCAAACAGTGGCCCTGCTAACGAAATAATCTCTTGGATAGGGGTCGATAAACCTATTAACTGGCTCAGCGATGATTTTTGGTTTATTGTAGTCATTATTTCTACAGATATTTGGAAGGGTATAGGTATTGGAGCCATTATATATATGGCATCCATCTCGGCAATTCCGATTGAATTATATAAGGCGGCAAAAATAGATGGAGCAAATCGCTTCCAGCAAATATTTTACATAACACTACCGCAATTAAAACCGACCATGATCACTCTACTTATTTTAAGTATGGGCGGTTTTCTAAGTGCTGGATTTGATCAGATATACAATATGTATAATCCACTTGTATACGATGTAGCAGATATTATTGATACCTATGTTTTACGCATGCTGACAAATTTAAACTTTGAGATTGCAACTGCAGCAGGAATGTTTAAATCAGTTGTGGCCGTAATATTGATTATGACATCAAACTCAATTTCAAAACGGCTTACACAAGGTCAACAAGGACTTTATTAATGATGATTAAAGAGTCATTTGGTTCCAGATTATTTGATGTTATCAATATATCATTATTCCTTGTACTGTCCTTTACAATGTTTTATCCTTTATTATACTGTCTTGTATTGAGCCTTAGTTCAGAAGTGTATGCTTCTCAGGGAGGTTTCTTTTTATATCCCAGGTCATTCGATCTGACAGCCTATAAAGCAGTGTTCTCCAAACCCCATCTTTTATCTGGTCTATTGAATAGTATTGCACGGGTTCTGATTAGTGTGCCAATCTCTGTATTTTTCACTGCGTTATGTGCATATCCGCTATCTCGTAAAGATATGCCACACCGTAAACCATTATTTTTGTTTGTTTTGTTTACTATGTTATTCAGCGGTGGAATGGTTCCAATTTATTTACTATACCATAGTATTGGATTATTAGACAATCGTATGGTTTATCTTGTCCAAGGGCTCATAAGTGCATTTAATGTAATCTTGATCCGAAATTATTTTCAAAACATTCCTGATAGTATGCACCAGGCAGCTATGATAGATGGTGCAACCGAATGGTATATTTTCTTTAGGATATATCTTCCTTTATCCCGCCCAATCCTTGCTACTGTCGCTATGTTTCAGACTATATTTCATTGGAATTCATGGTATGATGCTGTTATTTATATGAATTCGGATAGTAAAGTGGTTTTACAGGCTTTTTTACAGAGGATTGTAATTGAACAGGAATGGGCTATGTTACGTGATAATTTTATTGGCTTGGCTCCTGAATCAATCAAGGCTGCAACAGTAGTAATTACTGTTGTGCCTATCATGATAGTCTTTCCATTTGTTTTAAAATATTTTTCTAAAGGCATTATGCTTGGCGGAATTAAAGAATAGGATTGTTGTGATATGAGTGATTTAGTACTGAAAAAAATAACGAAAGTATTTCCAGATAATACTTTGGCTGTTAGCAATCTTGATCTAGAAGTTCAATCAGGAGAGTTTATGGTTTTGGTTGGACCTTCAGGATGTGGAAAATCCACAACCCTTTCAATGATAGCAGGGTTAGAAGAACCGTCTAGCGGTGAAATTTATATTGATAAAAAATTAATCAATACCTTTCAGCCAAAAGATCGAGATATTGCAATGGTATTCCAAAATTATGCTCTTTATCCTCATATGACGGTCTATGAAAATATGGCATTTAGTCTTAAGCTAAGAAAATGGGAAAAGTCTAATATTAATAAAAGAGTACAGGAAACTGCTAATATTCTTGAACTTGATAGTTATCTTGATCGATATCCAAAATCACTTTCCGGAGGGCAGAGACAGCGTGTTGCATTAGGAAGAGCAATTGTCAGGAAACCGAAAGTTTTTCTTTTTGATGAACCATTATCTAATCTTGATGCAAAAATGCGTGCAGTTATGCGTGTAGAATTGAAAAAACTACATGATAGACTTGGTGCAACAATGATTTATGTTACACATGATCAGACTGAAGCAATGACTCTTGGACAGCGTATCTGTATAATGAATAACGGAGAGATACAGCAATTAGCCACTCCTATTGAAGCATATAAAAACCCAAATAATCTCTTTGTTGCAAGTTTTATTGGGTCTCCCCAAATAAATCTTATTGATGGTGAAATAATATTAAAACAAGATCAATATCATTTTTCTTCCGACCTATTTAAAATTCCAATTAATAAAAAATATATACTTAATCAGATTGATATGAATCAAGCTTTCACCATTGGCATACGTCCAGAAAGTTTAAAAGTTTTTCAGCATGATAATGAAGATTGTTTATTTCAGGGTAATGTTGATTTAATAGAGCCAATGGGTAGAGAAACTTTTGCATATATAGCTTCTAATAACCAGCGAATCACAGCAATAGCAAACCCTTATGATGGATTAAATGTTGGTGATAAAATTAGTCTGGTTTTTGATGAAAAAAATTATTCAATTTTCAATAAACAATCTGGAAAAGCTATTTTTAACTCTAAGACGTAGTTAATAGACCTGAACTTGGATTTATAAGGTCTTTACATCAATATTATATCCTCTTGTTATATATTAAAATTGGAATATGTTATTAAACAGATAGTGAATTTATTCCTCGTCGAGTGTTAAACAATAAATTGATTGCAGTTTCTATATTCTTGATAAACATATTTTCAGAACATTAAAAAGATTTAACAGTTCAGTTTATGGGTTGATAATATTTTAATAAATGAGAACTACTTAATATTCAAATAATAAATATTATTACGATAATTTTATAGTAACATAGTTTGTGGTTCATCATTGATTTATCAGAAAATTCTATTTATCAATGCTCCTAATGAATTCTTCGATGACATCATCATTCATATTTACAATATATTGGCTCGATGGAAATTCCTCTGACAAAACTTCCTGTTTAAATTCTTTAAAAGCAGAAATTCGTTGAATTTGCATTTTTTCTTTTATTTCATAGAAATTTTTATAGGCCTTGGCATGGCGTGGAAGCATATCTTTATTCTCTCCTAGAATATCTTCAGCAAAAAGAAAATGTACATCTCCAGCTTTACCAGAACCAAGAGAAATAGTAACTAAGCTTGTTCGTTTTGAAATTTCTGCAAGCAGCTTTTCTGGAATAACTTCAATCTCAACAGCAAAAACTCCAGCATTTTCTAATAATTTGATATCACGATAAATTTTTAATGCTTGCTCTATAGTTTTCCCAACTGCTTTTAATCCACCTGTCCAAGTGCTATGGCGGGGAACTAGACCAGCGTGACCCATTAATGGAAATCCAAATTCTGAAAGAGCTTTAATATAATTTTTATTCCAAGATGAGCACATTATTGCATCGGCACCGGTGCTCATGATTTTGTAAGAATGACGAACAGCGTCATCTATAGTATGACAAACTGAAGCAGATAATGCAACGGTTAAGAACGTGTTTGGCATTGCTTTACGTATTTCAGTGTAGGGTTTTGATACACCAACTATGGCCATATCAATCTCAGCTTCTTCAGCCGCTAATGCTTCTTCGACACTACTAACTAATATCTGGCATAATCTTTTTTTACCTTTCTGATTAATTATGTCACTCACAGTATAATTTCGTGTATCAAATTTTCCACCCATTGTGAATATTTTTTTTCTTTTCTTTTTTGCCATTACTTAGTGATTGATTGAATATTTTTTTTATTTGATAAGAGACAAAAGTATAATTAATCTGAGTTCTAGATTATGGTTGAAGTATCAATTTATAAAATGATTGATAGAGTCTAAAGTGGGTGCAGATGGTTGAGCTCCCAGTATTGTTACTGAAAGAGCAGCTGCCGCATTAGCAAATCTTATAGCACTAGGTAAATCCTGCTTATTCGCGATTCCTACAGCTAATACCCCATTAAAGATATCCCCTGCACCAGTGGTGTCGATAGCATTGACACTATAAGAAGGAATAAGCTGGTTAGTCTCCTGATCAGATAAATAGGCACCTTTTTCACCCATTGTAATTATTACAGTCTTGACCCCAATTTGATGTAGTTTATCGCAAGCCAATTTTGCGCTATCTGAATCTCTAATCTCAATACCGGTTAACATTTCAGCTTCGGTTTCATTGGGAGTAATTATATCAGTATTTTGAAGTAATTCATCGCTAAGATCTTGAGCTGGTGCAGGATTTAATATAAAAATAGACTCCCGTGATCGGATTATTTTAGCTAGATATTCTACTGTATTCAGTGGTGTTTCTAACTGAGTTAGGATAACATCTGATGAATGAATAGAATCTATTGCTCTATCAATATTTTTTGGTGATAGATCAAAGTTTGATCCTGAAGCCACTCCTATACTGTTCTCACCATTATTATCAATAAAAATAAAGGCAACTCCTGAAGGGTTTTGTGAATCCCGAAATATAAAAGTAGTATCAATATTTTCCTTTCTAAAGCCTTTTACAGCAGTATCTCCAAGGACATCATTACCTATTGAAGCAATAAAATTGACGTTTCCTCCTGCTCTTGCAGCTCCTACAGCTTGGTTAGCACCTTTTCCTCCAGCTGCAGTCGAAAATTGATTTCCTAACAAGGTTTCGCCAGGTCTTGGAATATTTTCTAATTGCATGATCATATCAGTATTTGAACTTCCAACTACAGTGATTTTTCCCATTACATCCTCAGTAATTTTTTAAACTTACAATAATCTTGCAGCAATTATTAAAGATAGTCCTACAATGAATGATAAAAACATTATATTTAATAATTTATCAGTTTCAGGGGGTGCATTTTCAAATTCTTTCCATATAAAAACTCCCCATGCTGCGGCTATCATTGTTGCGCCTTGTCCAAGGCCATAAGAGATTGCAAAACCCGCAGCTCCAGATGCAATGATGCTAAATGACATACCAACATTCCAAATAATTCCGCCGAAAATGCCAATGAGGTGTAATTTTGTGTTACCATCTGTAAAATATGCCGAGTATGATACTGGCTCACCGGTAAAGGGTTTATACATTACAAAAGTATTAAAAATAAAATTTGATAGAAATAGTCCAATAGAAAAAACAACAATTGCCGTATAGGGACTTATTTTTCCAGTTTCCATAACAATATAATCACTAGACATTGATGCTGCGACAAATCGGTAAAAGAAACCCATAAGTATTCCAGCTATTGCTGAAATAATTAGACCCTTATTTGATGCTTTATTGTCTTTACTGCTGGGAAGCTTGTTATAAGCAAGCGCATCAACTATAATTGCAATAACAACTAAAAGAACGCCTAAAAATATGAATAAAGGGTTTCCGACCGGAGCTGCTAAATAATTCGTGAGTACCCCAATAATTAGAGCAAGACCAACACCGACGGGGATAGCTACAGCCATACCTGCAATATCAATTGCGACGACCAAAAGTATATTTGAAAAATTAAAAACAACACCACCGATAAAAGCGCTGGTTAGGCTAGAAGTATCTGCCTGATTAAGATCTTGTAGAAAACTTCTACCGCTTTCCCCTATACTTCCAATGCTAAATGCAAATATCAATGAAAGTAGTAGAACGCCAATGGAGTAGTCCCAATAAAAAAGTTGAAATGGCCAGGATTTACTTGCCAGCTTTTGTGTGTTTGCCCATGAACCCCAACAGAGCATAGTTATCAAACACATTAAAACTGCGATTAAATATGATTCTACAACAAGCATAATAATGACTCCTTATATTGGTAATTAATTCTTTATTAAATCCTGGGATTGCAAATTATTTTCGGCTACATTTTTTTCACTTCTGAAACTTTTTACTGATTGTCTTTTTCTTAATTTGGTTGGAAGAGTAACAAATTTTGCACTGCTTATTGAAGTATTTGAATTTTTAGCATCTTTATGACTGATTTCAGCCATTAGAAGCTTAAATGCTATTTGACCCATCTCACTGGTTTGTTGATCAATAGATGTTATTGGTGCTTTTAAGAATTCAGAGTATGGTTGATCATGGTCAAAAGATATAATAGAAATGTCATTAGGGATATTTAGATTTTCTTCATATATAGCTCGTAATGCGCCTAGAGATATTGCATTACAAAAGGTGAAAATAGCAGTAGGTCTTGGTATCATGTTGATAAGTATTTTTGCGCTTACATATCCACTTCTTAGTCCAAACTCATCCCCAATAATTAGAGCTGGATCAAATTGAATATCATGGTGCTTTAATGCGTCCTTGTAGCCGCGTATTCTTTCATTATTAACTGAAGTATTTTGTCTTCCTTGGATACAGGCTATCCGAGAGTGATTCTTTTTGATCAAAAACTCTGTTGCTTTAAATGCCCCGTTAAAGTTATCTGAAAATACTTGCGGACATTCTATTAAGGGGAAATGCCGATCAGCAATAACTAAAGGAATTCCAATATCGATTACATTTTGTAAATGACTAAATTCATTTCCTATCGGAAGAACAATTAACCCGTCTACCTTCCTGCTGATCAATGATTCTATTGATTCAATTTCTAGTTCTAAAATTTCCTGAGAATCAGAAAGCAATATAGAGTATCCTATCTTTCTAGCTGCTATCTCAATCATCCTTGATAGGGAACTGAAATAATAATCAGCAATATTAGGCACAATTACACCGATTGTTTGAGAACGATTTGTGCGAAGGCTTATTGCATTGCGGTCAGGCCTATAACCTTCTTTTTGGGCGGTGCTAATTATAAGCTGGGCAGCGTTATCACTAATACGGTATTGCTTTGCTTTACCATTGAGAACACGTGAAATTGTTGTTGTTGAGAGACCAGTCTTTTTTGCTAAATCCTTTATGCTAATTCTTTTCATATATTTTATTGTTAGATTTTAAGATCGGTTATAAGTATAAGGCTTGCATAAGGTTGAACAATTGCGCAAGTTTCATGATAGTTTGATAATGGGATATGATGATATAGGATTACTAGAAAACCTAGTATATTTTGGTTGCAAATTAAAGAGTTTTTATTTTAATTACCATCATAAAAAGAGATAGAAAAAGTAAAAATAATTAAAACGTATTTTCTAGCTGGCGTGGCCTGAACCTAAATTATTTAATTATTAGACAATCGTTTGTCCATTATAATTTAAATTTATAGGTAGGATTTATATGGAAAAATTATTATTTAGATTGGAAATGCAGAAAAAAGAAGAATATATTACTATTTGTTCTTTAGTTCAGTATTATAATTATTGAGAATCTTTAATATTATTTGGTGATTGGAATGATGAGAATATTTTTCATATTAGTTTTAATATTTGCAATTATCATAGGAGTAAACGGATTAATAATTTTGAAAAATAATCAAAAAAATATAGCCACTATCACTAAATCAAGCTTTGGTCATACAAGTGCTGGAGAAGAGATATATCTTTACAATTGCACAAATAGCAATGGATTAAAACTTAAAATGATAACTTTGGGTGCGATTGTAGTTTCCTTAGAAGTCCCAGATAGAGATGGCAATCTTTCGAATATTAATTTGGGATTCAATTCATTAGAAAAATATTTAAATGGACATCCATATTTTGGTGCAACCGTAGGGAGATTCTGTAATCGTATTGCAAAGGGTAATTTTACATTGAATGACTCTATATATTCTCTAAAAACGAATGATGGTAAAAACCATTTACATGGTGGTGAGCAAGGATATGATAAAGTTGTATGGAAAGCAAGGGACTACATTAATAAAGATGGTGCGAATATAGAATTTAGTTATAATAGCTATGATGGTGAAGAAGGATACCCAGGTAATGTTGATATTAAAGCAATTTATTCGCTCACAAATAACGATGAATTAAAAATCGAATTTACCGCAACAACAGATAAAGCTACACCAATTAACCTGACTAACCATAACTATTGGAATCTAAATGGGGCAGGCAATGGAGATATTCTTGAGCATGAACTAATTATCAATGCGAACCATTACTTGGAAGTATATGATGATTTAATACCAACTGGTGAGTTAAATGATGTTGAAGAAAGTGCGTTTGATTTCAGAACCGCCCATAGAATTGGTTCTCGGTTCAACGAAATACCTAAAATCAAAAATTTGCCATTAGGTTATGATCATTGTTTTGTTATTAAAAGAGATGGTCTATTTGATTCATTAACGTTTGCGGCCATGGTTAAGCATGCAGAGACTGGTCGCATTATGAAAGTATATACTACCAATCCAGGGATCCAATTATACACGGGAAACTTTCTTGATGGAGGTATTGACTCTGGTGGTTTTCAACAATACTCAGGTTTTTGCCTAGAGACCCAGCATTTTCCTGATGCTCCGAATCAACCAAGATTTAAATCAACAATTTTATATCCTGATCAAGAATATAATGCAATGACTATTTATAGATTCTTAAATGAATAGATGTTTTATTAGATATAAGAAAAACAAAAGACCTAATAGATTCTTAATAAGAATTGATTATTAATTGATAAGGGCTATTTTCTTCAAATTTACCTTGTATTTCCCAATAACATCTGAGTACCTTACGGCTTAGAACAAACGTTTGTACTGACTACAAGAATAAGCTTAGGATTTTATTTTGTTACGTACAAATAGTTTGTTTTTAATCCATCTTCATGCAACAGGAGCATTATAGAAAGATTTTGTTAACCCGAATGCCCGCGAATCTTTGATCCGGTAATCACACCACTCCTGCCTTTAATACCCAAGACTAAGGTGGTTCAAAAGGTGCCCTACATGGGCTCAAAAGGTTTATGCGGGCTTCGGGAAACAAAAATCAAGGAAAAAAGTAAGTAAAATAGCATTTTTTGGAAGTCCAGATTAATAATTGTTTTTAAAGAAAAAAATAGGATTATTATTTATCATAGAATTATTAAATTGAAGTCTAATACAATAACTCAAAAGTAAAGTGGGGAATATGGAAAAACTAGATAATTTAACCGAAAAACAGGCCACCTGGCTTTTCTGGGGGTGTTTTGCCGCTCTTACGGCTACGTCAGTTGGGTTTATGGTAAGAGCACAAATTATTGGTGCTTTAGGGGTAGACTTTGGCTTAAGTGAGACTCAAAAAGGAGAGATATTTGGTGTCGGCCTATGGCCGTTCAGTATCAGTATCATTTTTTTCAGTCTTGTGGTTGACAAAATAGGTTATGGCCTCTCAATGCTCATAGCTTTCTGTCTGCATGTTCTCTCTGCTATTGTCACCATATTCGCAGATGGTTACTGGATGCTATATTGGGGAACATTTATACTGGCCCTTGGTAACGGAACCGTTGAAGCTGTTATTAATCCTGCTGTTGCAACAATTTATCCTAAAGAAAAGACTAAATGGCTGAATATCTTACATGCTGGTTGGCCTGCTGGTTTAGTATTGGGAGGATTTCTATCAATTATAATGGGACCTGAAGTTAGCTGGAAATGGAAAGTAGCTCTCGTTCTTATACCTGTAGCAATTTACGGCATCATGCTATATGGAAGAGAGTTTCCTGTTCAGGAACGTGTTAAAGCAGGAGTCTCTTTCAAGGATATGCTTAGTGAAGCAGGTGCGGTAGGGTTCTTTTTTATTTTCTATATCATTTTATTGGAAATTAATCGTGTTGCAGGTCTTCAGCCCATGTATGAAAGCGGCTTTTTGAGTTTACCCCATATTTCCTTAACAGCATTGCTTCTATTAGTAACTGGAGCATACTACTTTTATACTGAGTCTCTGGGACGGCCAGTATTCGTTATTCTTTTATTAATTATGATACCGCTAGCAACAACTGAATTGGGAACGGATAGTTGGATTACTGATTTACTTGTTCCGTTTCTAGGTGATAATGCTGGCTGGGTGGTCGTTTATACAGCACTTATTATGATGGTACTGAGGTTTTACGCAGGACCAATTGTACACAGGATCTCCCCTCTAGGTTTGCTAACCGCAAGTAGTGCCATTGCCTTAGTAGGACTATTTGTTTTATCAAAAGCTACCGGTGTTATGATATTTATCGCCGCTACTATTTATGGGCTAGGTAAAACATTTTTTTGGCCAACTATGCTAGGTGTAGCAAGTGAGCGCTTTCCCAAAGGAGGGGCACTTACTTTAAATGGAATTACTGGTGTAGGTATGCTTGCTGCTGGTGTTTTCGGAGTAGCATTTTTAGGCAATATACAGGATAAGCAGATTGATCGTGAATTGCAGGATCAGAATCCAGGCATTCATTCAAGAGTTATGGGTCAGGAAAAATCTAGTATTTTTGGTAATTATAAACCAATCGATCAACAAAAACTTCAGTCTCTTGCTTCATCCCAGCAGGATGAAGTTGTAAGTATACAAGCATCTGCAAAGCAAGGTGCACTAGCAACTGTAGCAATTTTTCCAGCAATTATGCTACTATCGTATATTGGTTTGATGCTCTACTTTAGATCTATTGGAGGATACAAAGCCATTCATTTAGATGAAGAAGAAAGTTTGAGTAACGATAGTAAAAGCAAACACCAAAGAATGGATGAAGAATTAAAATCGGATCGTGATTACATTAATGAACCTGAAAAGACTGAAGAAGAAGAATAAAACTATTCCATGTTTAGTTATATTATTGTTTTGAGAAAGATCACAAACAATATTGGGAAATAAAATAATTGAGTAAAGGAGGAAATTATGACTAATGATAAAAAAGTAAATGTAACAATTATCGGTTTAGGCTTTGGTGCAGAGTTCATACCTATATATCAAAAACACCCTAATGCTAACATGTATGGAATATGCCGAAGAAATGAAGATGAGTTAAACAAGATAGGAGAAGCATTTGGAATTGAAAATAGGTATACTGACTACAATGATGTATTAAATGATCCTGCTGTTGATTTTGTCCATATTAATTCGCCGATACCAGATCACGGATGGATGTCTATTGATGCTCTTAAGGCAGGAAAAAATGTGATGTGTACAGTCCCAATGGCTACTACAATCGAAGAATGTGAAGAGATAGTAAACTTAGTAAAAGAAACAGGTTTGAAATATATGATGGCAGAAACAGTCGTCTACAGTCGTGAGTTTCTTTATATCAAAGACTTATATGATAAAGGTGAACTTGGGAAAATACAATTTATGAAGGCATCGCACCCCCAAGATATGGAGGGATGGCCAGAATATTGGGAAAGAATGATCCCTATGCACTATGCCACACATGTTGTTTCTCCCGTACTTGGAATGGTAAACGGTCATGCAGAATATGTATCTTGTTTTGGTTCCGGAGCAGTTAATGATAGGATTGCTGAAAAATCTGGTAACTCTTTTGCTGTTGAGTCTTGTCATATCAAAATAAAAGATTTTGATATATCAGCTCAAATCTGGAGGTTTTTATATGATACCGCAAGACAGTACAGAGAGTCAATTGATGTATACGGTTCCAAAAAATCTTTCGAGTGGACGCTTGTTGAAGGTGAAAAACATGTTCTTCATACTGCAAAAAAACCAGAACATGAAATTCCTGAATTAGTGGATGTCCCTGATTTTGCCCACCTATTGCCTGAAGAGATTCGTTTATTCACAAGTGATATACAAGATGCAGATCATTTGTCATTCATTCAGGGAGCAGGACATGGTGGATCGCATCCGCATTTAGCAAATGAATTTGTGAATGCACTAGTTGGAGATCGAGATCCATGGCCCAATGCTGTAACAAGTGCTAATTGGACATGTGTTGGAATTTGTGCTCATGATTCAGCCGTTGAAGGTGGTAAAATTATAAATTTACCTGAATTTACGATTTCTGATTAAAAATATAATTTTATGATACTTATGAGAGAATTTGTTTTTTATAAAGGCTATGATATAAAATCCTAAAGGATGGTTATATTTTTGGATAATAAACTATTATCATTGCTGAACTATCTCATGTTGGCTGTTTTTATACTTGCTTTAGCCGTCCAATACAATGACCCTGATTCTATGATTTGGATGGTAGTATATGGATTGGCAGCTATTGTATGCTGCTTAGCATCGATGAACCAATTACATTGGATGCTGCCGGCTACGATTAGTGTTTCGGTCCTGATCTGGGGAATAATATTAGTACTGAAGATAGAAGGTGGAATTTCATTCTATGATTTATTACTCTCGTCATGGACAATGAAAAGTCATACAGTAGAGCTAATGCGTGAAGTTGGAGGTTTGACTATTGTACTGTTTTGGATGATCACACTTAGTCTATCGAATAATCCTCTATTTATCAATTTTTTCAATATTAGAAAACTTAACAAATATTAATTGAGGTAAACATGGATACAATTTTTAAATCATTTATGATGCTTCTAGTAGCGATATTTGTATCCTTTAACTGTTCAAACCAAAAAACAGCTCAGTATGGATCAATATCTGAAACAAATCTGATCGTAAAACAGAACAAAGAGCTTGGTACAATAGAGGTATACCGTGCCGATGGGAAACTTCCGATTGTTACTGCAAATGCCAGGCAGGATCATCGCCCTTATATACATCCAATTATTTCCCCGGATGGCAAGGGACCTGTGACAGAATACAGTCCCGGTCACCACAAGCACCAGACCGGTTTATTTTGGGGATTTACTAGAGTAAACGGGAACTTCGACATGCACAGCATACCCAAAGATAGTCTCTATAGATTGTTTTATAGAAAAAAATATATTGATGAAAATGTATCCGTATTAATGGGACGGGATTTTTATCATAAGTACCAGGGGGATTATTGGCAACTAAAATCAGCGTCAGTTACTGATTCTATTGGAGAAATAGTATCATGGGAAACAGCCTATAATATGCTTGACAAGGATGGTAAAACAATTATGGTCGAGACACAAAAATGGTCCATGAAAATTGTTGATGGTGAGTATGAGTTGGATCTGGATTGGAATGGTGATGCCCAGGTCGATATTACAATTAATGAATTTGAGTATGGTGGGATGTTTCTGAGAATGCCATGGAGAAAGGGTATGCCCGCGGAAGTAATGAATGCTGCCCGCCAAAAAAATAAAAATGCTGATACAAAACGTGCAATGTGGCTCAACGTTGGTATGCAGCTTGAAGGTCGAGATGATTTTGCAAATATTGCGATCTTAGACCACCCGTCCAATGATGATTCTCCTGTAGCCTGGAGAGTTGATGGCCAATTTGGTGTCGGCCCGTCTCGTGCAATTTCTGGTGATTGGAAAATAGATGAAGGCACACGTTCAACATTTAAGCATAGGATCGTAGTTCATACCGGTAAACTGAATGACTTGAAGCTTACTGAAAGATGGGTAGACTGGAGCGGAAACTCTTATCCTTATGCAACACAACTATGGCGAATGGCTCAGGAAGAAGGAAGAAAAGAAAAGTTTTTAGGCCCAACTGAAGCAACCGAAGCCATGACTCTAATGGATGGTTTCCAAGTAAATGCATGGGCGTCTGAGCCAATGATTACTCAGCCAATGGCTTTCACCTGGGATGACCGTGGGCGGATGTGGATAGCTGAGAATCGAGATTATGAGAGCAGAGGCGATGGCTTTTCCAATTCTGGTGACAGTCGGATTCTAATACTAGAAGATACAGATAAAGATGGAGAGGCTGATGATATGAAGGTATTCGCTGAAGGTATCCCATTCCCTGCGGCTGTAGCTGTAGGCTTTGATGGGTTATTTTTAGGTGCACCCCCAAACTTGCTTTTTATTCCTGATCGTGATGGAGATGATAAGGGAGATATGGATGATCTAGAAATATTGTTAACAGGTTGGGGCATTCGTGACCGGCACGAAACAATAAATAGTCTAACATGGGGACCTGATGGTTGGCTCTATGGTTTAGAAGGGTTTGCCACACCTTCAAAAATAAGAAAACCAAATGGGAAGGGCCGTTTATATGGGCACAAGGACCCATTCCCTGAGGATCTATTAGATGCTGATGGAGTAGATATTGATGGTGGGGTTTGGCGCTACCACCCAACAAAGAGAACTTTTGAAGTGATGGCACATGGATTTAGTAACCCCTGGGGGATTGATTATAATGAGAAGGGTGAGTTTTTTATTAGTGCCTGCGTTATCCCCCATCTTTTTCATGTAGTACAGGGCGGGATATTTCATCGCCAGGGCGGCCAGCATTTTAATCCTTATGTTTACAGTGATATTCGAACCATAGTTGATCATAGACACAGATCAGCACATGGTGGTGCCAGAGTTTACCAGTCAGATGCGTTTCCAAAGGAACACAACGGTAAGATATTTATGGCTAATATTCATGAACATGCATTGCTATCTGATAATTTAATTCGTAAAGGATCTTCATTTATTGCTGAGCATGATAATGATTTTCTCTATGCAAATAATGCCCAATTTATTGGTTTCAGCCTGGAAATAGGTCCTGAAGGTGGTATGTATGTCCTTGACTGGCACGATGGTGACATTTGCGGGAAAGAAGTCCTTCACAAAGAAACTGGGAGGATTTATCGGGTTACACCAACTAATTCTTTAGCAGAAAACTGGGATGGGCGTTATAGTGATCTTAAGAAAATGACAGATTTAGAGTTGGCAAAACTGGTAGTAAGTAAGAGTGATTGGCACTCAAGAAGGGCCCGTGTTATCCTACAGGGCCGAGCAGCTAAACAGACAATTGATGCAGCCGCAGTTAATGAACTTAAAAATATATTTAATAAGAATTCAAATCCAGACTATCGTTTAAAAGGAATGTGGGCATTGCATATTACGGGTAGTTTTACAGATGATGAGCTTTTTCGTGCTCTTTCTGATAGAGATCAATATATCCGGGCGTGGGCTGTCCAAATGCTGGCAGAAGATAAAAATGTTTCTGATAAAGTACTTAAAGAATTTATAAGCAAGGCAGAGAAGGATAAATCCGCGGTTGTACGTTTGTACCTTGCATCAGCAATGCAAAGAATTGATCATGATGATCGATGGGATCTTGCTGCCGCTCTTCTTGGTAATAGTCAGGATAATGAAGATCATAATATTCCTCTAATGATCTGGTTTGCTGTTGAGCCGTTGGTTGAAGATAATCCCGATCGCTCAATTGAGCTCGCTAAAAAAAGTAATATTCCGCTTGTTGCTGAATATATAGCTAGAAGATTGGTTGATGCGCAAATGCTAAATGTTCTTGTAGCCGGTTTAGAAGACCCTTCAAAAGTTCAGCTTGAAATGCTGAAGGGAATGCGTGATGGTTTAGAAGGTCAATCAGATATCACGCCTCCAGAAAATTGGGGTACTGTTTATCCTAAATTACGTTCAAATAATAAAACATCTAAAGCAGCTCTAGATGTAGCACAGCAGTTTGGAAGTATAGAAGCAACTATGGAGCTTTTAGCCACTCTTAAGGATGGAAATAAGCCAATCAAAGAAAGGAAAAATGCACTAAATGGTCTAGCACGTAAACAGTGGAATGGATTAGTTGATGAAATTCCAAACCTGCTTGAAAATCCTAAGCTGCGAAAAGAAGCGATTCGTGCCACAGCTGCATTTAACAGTGGAAATCTTGGGAAATTGCTATTGAAAAATTATAATAAATATAATTCTGCTGAAAAGTTAGAGATTGTACAGACTATGGCGTCAAGATCTTTATATGGTTGGTATTTAACACAAGCTATAAAGGGGGGTGAAGTTCCCAAAAAAGATGTTCCTGCTTACACCGCCCGTCAGCTGCGTAGAGTTGTGGGTAGTGGTTTTCTAGAAGTGTGGGGCCCATTATCGAAAGAATCGTCAGAAAATTTAGCTGCGATGGGAAAATATAAATCGTTTCTCAATCCGCAAAATGTTAGCAGTGGTGACCCTCGCAGAGGCCGCTATGTTTATGATGGGCTATGTGGCGCTTGCCATGTCATGCATGATGAAGGCGGTATTCTTGGCCCGGAATTGACAGGCGCAAATCGTACAGATTTGAATTATTTGCTTAATAATATAATGGATCCAAGTGGTATTATACAGGATGATTATAAAATGGTAATGGTTACAACAAGAGACGGTCGTACATATGCTGGAAATATAGCCAATCAAAATGACCGTACAATGACACTAAGAGTCGTTGGTCAGGATGCGGTGGTAATAAGTAAATCAGATATTCAAACTACCGATAATTCTGAATTATCTATGATGCCTGAAGGAATGTTAGATGATATGAATGACACTGATATTCGTGATTTATTTTCATATTTAATGTTAACAACATCTCAGGTTGAACCATCGGAAGAATAATGAAGATAAAGCGATTCAATTATGTTTTAATAATTAGAGTCCTATTAATAGGGAAAATAACCTATAAATGGAGGGGTTAAATATGCCATTAGATGTAACTATAGGTAATAAAGAGTATTTTCAAGGTATTGATAAGATTGAATTTGAAGGACCGGATTCTAGAAACCCACTTGCATTTAAATACTATGATGAAAATAAAATCGTAGCAGGTAAAACCATGAAGGAGCACTTCAGATTTTCCGTGGCCTACTGGCATTCTTTTTGTGGGACAGGAGGAGACCCCTTTGGTCCTGGTACTATGGTCTTTCCATGGGATGAAATTCAGGACCCAATGGCTGCTGCGAAAGCAAGGCTGGATGCAGCATTCGAATTTTTTACTAAACTTGGAGTACCTTTTTATTGTTTTCATGATCGTGACATTTCTCCGGAAGGAGATAATGTAAAAGAAACAGAAGATAATCTAAAAGAGATAATTGATATAGCTTATGAAAAGCAAGGAAAATCAGGGGTTAAGCTATTATGGGGTACAGCAAATCTTTTTTCAAATCCGCGCTATATGAATGGAGCAATAACAAATCCTGATTTCCAAGTATTAACTCATGCTGCGGCACAAGTAAAAGCTGCCTTAGATGCAACAATTAAGCTTGGTGGTGATAATTATGTTTTTTGGGGAGGACGAGAAGGTTACTATTCATTATTGAATACTGATATGAAACGGGAGTTAGATCATTTGGGATTGTTTCTTCAAAAGGCAAGGGATTATGGCAGAGAATCTGGATTTGAAGGAACGTTTTTAATTGAGCCAAAGCCAATGGAACCTTCAAAGCATCAATATGATTTTGATGTATCAGCCGTGGTTGCTTTTATACATAAATATGGTCTAGAGAAGGACTATAAATTAAATATTGAAAACAATCACGCAACACTGGCAGGCCACACCTATGCTCATGAAGTACAAACTGCTATTGACTATGGCTTATTTGGGAGTTTAGATATTAATCAGGGTGATCCGATGAATGGCTGGGATACAGATGAATTTCTGCTTAACCTTTATGATGCAACCGAATTGATGCTAGTACTACTTAATGGAGATGGAGTTGGAAACGGAGGTATGAATTTTGATGCGAAAACAAGGCGAAATTCAACTGATTTGGAGGATATTTTTATTGGTCATATAGGCTCCATGGATGCTTTAGCCAGAGGTCTTCTTGCAGCGGATGGTATATTAAATAAATCTAATCTACCGGATATGAAAAAAGAACGATATAGTAGTTTTGATCAAGGTGATGGATCATCATTTGAAAATGGAAATTTTCGTCTCGACGAGTTAGCTAATCTAGCCGAAGTATACGGTGAACCAAAACAAACAAGTGGCAAACAGGAATTATACGAAGCAATCATTAATCAATATATTCGATAATTAATTTTTTTATATCGGGGAAAGCCTCCTCTAATATGCCCAATTATTTCACAGGAATCGATGTCTCGACACAGAGTTGTAAAATTGTAATCATTGATAGTCAAAAAAAAACGTTAGAATATATTGGCAAGGTTAATTATGATACAGATTTGCCCCATTACAATACGGAAAACGGTGTAATAAACACTAATATACCAGGAGTATCTGAATCCAATCCTCTAATGTGGATTGAGGCAGTGGATGCTGTATTCCAGAAAGCAATGGATAGCGGTTTCCCTATGGCTGAAATAAAAGCGATTAGCGTCTCTGGCCAGCAGCATGGTCTTGTCGCCATAGATTCAGAAGGTCATCTTGCCCGACCCATGTCAAAACTATGGAATGATTTTTCAACGCAAGAAGAATGTGATCTCTTAACTGAAAAAATTGGTGGTAAGGATAAGATGATCGCTGAAATCGGTAATACTCAGCGAACGGGATATACAGCTGCCAAAATTTATCATATGTTTCGTAACGAAAAGTTAAATTATGAAAATAGCAGGATTCTTTTTCTTGTACATAACTATGTCAATTGGTATCTAACTGGCGGCGTAGCAGTCATGGAGCCTGGGGATACTTCTGGTACGGCTCTTTGGAATCCGGTTAAGCAAGATTGGTCTTTAGATTTAATCTCCTGCATAGATCCTAGCTTAAAAAATAAGCTGCCAGTCGTCAGACCTTCTACAGAACCGATTGGTAATATATCAGATAACTTATTGGAACGTTTCGGTTTTTCTTCTGATTGCATGATTGATGCTGGCTCTGGAGATAATATGTATGGTGCTATTGGTACCGGAAATGTTAAACCTGGTATTGTTACAGTCAGTCTTGGTACAAGCGGGACTGCATATACTTTCATGGAAGAGCCATTTGTTGATCCTGAAGGTGAGATAGCATCCTTTTGCGATAGTACGGGTAATTATTTACCTCTTCTTTGTGTATCAAACTTGGCGAATGGTTTTGATGAGTTTTGCAGAATCAACGATATAAGT
Organism: uncultured Fidelibacterota bacterium; assembly: GCA_913043235.1. Classification (GTDB taxonomy): domain Bacteria; phylum Fidelibacterota; class Marinisomatia; order Marinisomatales; family UBA1611; genus UBA2134. Next base: position 8,188 of record CAJWLO010000008.1, on the reverse strand, counting down.
CATCACCAATTTGATAAATTAATTGATCAAACTGAACCTGGAAATAATGGCAGGGTTCTAATTCCCTGGTATGAAGGTGAAAGAACTCCCGATATACCAAATGCTACACCCCTCTATTTTGGTTTTACATTAGATGACTTCAATCAAAAAACATTGTCTCGTTCAATCATAGAAGGTCATTTACTTAATTTATATAGTGGGTTTAAATCTTTGCCGGTAGTACCAAAGCAGATATTTCTCACTGGGGGTTTATCTCAATCACCAGCCTGGTGCCAAACAATAGCTGATATTTTTTCTGCAGAAACCACTCCTGTTACTGGAGAAGGTGTTGCTTTAGGAGCTGCGATTCATGCTTGCTGGGTTTGGCAAAAAGAATCAGGGGAAAACACTACAATAAATGAAATATGCGATGGTTTTATAACTTATAATCATAACTTGATTAAAACTCCACGCCCAGAGTATAAAAACACCTATGACAAACTAAAAATATTATATCAATCTTTGTCATCACGGATCCAAGGCTTAGAAGGGGATAACCCTTTCAAATTGTATTCAGCTTTGAAAATTTAAAAAAATATTATTAAAATATTATGATCCTTTTCCATTATCTTGTTATGATAATTTTATTAATTAATCAGTTATTCTCACAAGAAAATAGGCCGGTTATCACAACCAAAATTGTAGAGAAGGGATCAATAAAATTAGATGGTGTTCTTGATGAGCCAGTCTGGTTCACGGTTGAGCCTGCAACTGATTTTAAGCAGAGAGATCCCATCGAAGGCGCACCATGCTCTGAAAAGACTGAAGTCTATGTCATCTATGATCAGGATAATTTATATATAGGTGCAAAATTTTATGATAGTAATCCGGAAGGTATAATGGCTTTTCAGAAAAAACGTGATGCTCCATTAAGGGGTGATGACCGGTTTATGTTTATCATTGATACCTACAGAGATTATCGTACAGGATATTTTTTTGAAACAAACCCAGTGGGTATTCTGGGTGACGGAATCATAGGAGTAGGCGGTAGGTTCAATCTAAATAAATCCTGGGACGGCATTTGGGATGTTAGAGTAACAATAGATGAAAGTGGTTGGACGGCAGAGATAGTTATTCCTTTCCAGACACTCGCATTTAATCCAAATAATGATACATGGGGAATTAATTTCCAGAGAACGATTCGTCGAAAAAATGAAGATGCTAAGTGGACAGGATACAAAAGGGGATTATGGCTAACAAAACCTGTCTACGCTGGGGAACTTACTGGATTAAGAGGAATAATACCTGGCAAGGGTCTAGAGACCAAGCCATATTATATTTTTAAGGATCAATACAGCAGTAGCGAGAGTTTGGATAATCAAAACAATATTGGCTTTGACTTATCATTCAATATTAGACCAGGTCTAAAAGGCTCATTGACATATAATACAGATTTTGCTGAAGCAGAAGTAGATGACCGGATAATTAATCTGGAAAGATTCCCAAAAGCACTTAAAGAAAAAAGAAGTTTTTTCTTAGAAGGATCTGGGGTCTATTCTTTTGCAAATAATAATTATGTTATCCCATTTTTCAGCAGAAGAATTGGTATATCCGAAGGGAGTAAAATTCCGATCTCCTATGGAGGACGTCTCAATGGGAAATTAGGTAAATATGAAATAGGTGCTATGAATTTGCATACCAAGGGTGTTGAAAATATACCAGCTGAAAACTTTCAAATTGCGCGTGTAAAAAAATCTTTGTTAAAGCAGTCGTACTTAGGATTTATTTATACCGGTCGATCAGCAAAAACCGACTCTATCTATCAGGATCAAGATCTATTTGGTTTAGATTTTGATTACTCAACTGCCACGTTTTGGGGTGATAAAGATTTCCAGTTTCAGGCATTTGCTGTTGGTCATGATTCAAAAAATAATTTAAGCAATAAATTAACTGATTTATCAGCAAGAGGATTACGATTTACTTATCCCAATGATTTATGGGATGGCCATGTCTCTTATCGAGAACTGGGTAATAATTTTAATCCATCAGTCGGATTCGCCCCGAGGAATGGTTTTAAACGATTACAGCCCACTGTTAAATATAAACCCCGTCCATTAACTTGGGAAAAGGTCAGACAACTTGAGTTTGGTATTGACCTTGAGCATATGACAGATATTGCTGGAAGACTAATAAAGCAGGAAACAAAAGTACATGTCTTTAAGATAAAATTTGAAAATGGAGATGAAGCATTTATTGGAGCAAAAATCCTAAGAGAATATCTTGACACTGATTATGAGATTCGGGAAGGAAACATCATAACCAGCGGTCACTATAAGTCAAATGGGTTCTGGATTGGTACAAAAACTTCTAATAGTAGAAAAATTGCAGCTGAGTTTATGGCATTCAGAGGTGATTTTTGGACTGGGGAAAAACAAACTGTAAAAAGCAAACTATTCATAGATTTTTTTCCTGGAATCAATTTATTTGGTGAATTCGAGTATAATGATGTAAAACTAAGTTCAGGTGATTTTAAAACAACTTTATACAAAATTATTATTGGGATTTACCCGACACCCCGACTAGCATTCTATAATAATATACAATATGACGATATATCAAATGTTTTAGGTTTATATTCAAAAATTAGGTATATAATTCGCCCTGGTAGCGATTTATATCTAGTATACAATAATAATTGGCAAGAAAATGAAAATGTTATAGGGAGTAATGATTATAGTACAATTTCAAGATCAAGTTCGATTAAAATTAATTACACGTATAGATTCTAAGTTCAATTAAGATGTATCCAAAGCGGTCCATTATAGTCCTATTTCTTTTACATTTAATTTTAACTGATTTTATTTTATCCCAAACTCATTGGGAGACAATTATTTATTCTAATGCGTACTGGCGTTATTTTGTAGGAACTATTTCTCCGCCGGAAAATTGGAATGATATTGATTTTGACGACACAGATTGGCAACTAGGTCAGGGAGGCTTTGGTTACGCCGATGGGGATGATAATACAATTATCCCTAATACAATATCTGTATTTTTTCGAGTCAAATTCCAAGTAGATGACCTTAATAATTTCTTAGGATTAGTACTGCACGGAGACTATGATGATGGTTTTGTTGCGTACATTAATGGTGTAGAAATTGCTAGATCTACAAATATGGGTCCGCCTGGCTCATTTGTAACATATAATGAAACAGCATCTATTGATCATGAAGCGAATATGTACCAGGGAGGTGCTCCAGAGAAGTTTTTGATAAATGATACGCATCTTTATCAAACACTTGCTAATGGAGAGAATGTTCTTGCAATAGAAGTCCACAATGTAGGCATCTCATCGTCAGATATGTCAGGAATATTTTTTTTATCAGTTGAGATCCCCATTGATATCTCTCTTTATGGTGTCCCTCCTGATTGGTTTTCTGTTCCACTAGAATTTACTAATTCTCATTTACCTATAGTTTTTATTGATACCTACGGAACACAAATCCAATCAGAAGAAAAGATTACCGCTCATATGGGAATAATACATAATGATTCGGGTGAATTAAACAACATTAATGATGATTTTAATCATTATGATGGTTATGTAGGCATTGAGATTCGCGGGTCTTCAACGCAGCATTTTCCTAAAAAGCAATTTGCTGTTGAGACAAGAGATAGCCTTGGAGAAAACAATAATGTATCGCTATTTGGGATGCCAGCAGAAAATGATTGGATATTCAATGCTCCTTATACTGATAAATCATTAATGCGTAATGCTATTATTTATAAAATGGCTCGTGATGCAGGTAGATATGCCAGTAGATCCCAATATTTTGAGCTCGTTTTAAATGGGGAGTATAATGGACTTTACGTGATGCTAGAAAAAATCAAGCGGGATAAAAACAGAGTGGATATTGCAAAACTAAATCCCGATGAGGTTAGTGGGGATGATTTAACGGGGGGATACATAATCAAAATTGATAAGTGGGATGGGGAGAACTTGGGTGGTTGGTACTCAGATTTAATCGATTATAGCAATAATCGGAAAGAAGGATTTTATCAGTATCATTACCCAAAGCCTGACGATATAGTCTATCAACAAAAAGAGTATATTCAGAGCTATATTGATGATTTTGAAAAATTAATGAAAAATGCTGATTATGCGAACCCAGTGACAGGTTTTCCGAGCATGATTAATTGGGATTCTTTTATAGACTATTTTATAATGCAAGAGATAACAAAAAATATCGATGGCTATCGTTTAAGTACATTTCTGCATAAAGATAAAGATAGTAATGATGGACGCTTGGTAGCAGGACCTATATGGGATTTTAATCTTGGGTTTGGTAATGCTAACTATGATGAAGGTTGGGATACAGAAGGTTGGATTATAGATTTGACTGAACATATCTGGGGAGAATATGATTGGATTAATCCCTTTTGGTGGTGCCTTATCTGGATTGACCCAGTATTCCACAATGGAGTTGCTGCAAGATGGATTGAACTGCGAGAGAATACCCTATCTGATCAATATGTAAACACTTTGATAGATTCCTTGTATGATCATATTGGTATAGCTGCGGGAAGAAATTTTGAGCGTTGGTCAACACTAGGTCAATACGTTTGGCCAAATTATTTTATTGGTAACACTTACGAAGAAGAAGTTGAATATTTACGAGATTGGATATTAAAAAGAATGAATTGGATGGATAATGAGCTTTTGGGTAGCCACACAAATATGTGTCTTATTCCGGAAAAATTTGGGTTAAACACTGTTTATCCGAATCCATTTAATTATTTTACTTCTGTACAATATTCATTGCCTATTGGCACATATGTAAAATTAGATATTTTCAATTCAAAAGGTGAGCACATCCGTGAGATATATAATGGATTGGATAGGCCAGGACAGCATACATTCAATTGGAATGGGAAGAATAAAAATGGTCAACCTGTTAGTTCAGGAGTTTATTTAATTTCATTGGAAGTTAATAATTTTGAGTATAATTACGATAAAGCTTTTCATCAAAAAGTAACATCCCTTTACAAAGAAACAAAGTCAGTAACATTCTTAAAATAATACATAAAGTATAGTTTATTTTTGAATAATATTTTATTATTTAGACTTTGAGTTTTACTTTAGAATTTGATATGAAGTTGAAAAATAGAAAGATATGGTGGATTTCTTTTATGGTTTTGATCGTTATAGGGATAATGATTTATTTTGTTTTGTCTCTTCCCACTTTTGGAGGGAAAATCTCTGGTGATCGACTGAAACGTTTACAGGATAATGAACAATATAAAGATGGTAGATTTACAAATGTAAAACAACAGTCTCCATTTAAATTTTCTGAAATTGGATCATTTTTACAGAAATGCTTTTCTATGATGAAATCCGGATTCCACCTTTTAAAATACCAGTCATTTCCGTATTAGATTCTTTTTTAAAGATATTAAACTCATCAACTCTTAGAGCATTTTGGATTGGTCATTCAAGCGTCTATGTAGAAATTGATGGTATTCGGATACTGATTGATCCAGGATTTTCCGATTATGCATCTCCTTTTGATTTTGGGCCAAAACGTTTTCATCCACCCCCAATTACCCTTCAAGATCTACCCAAGATTGATGCAGTAGTAATCTCACACGATCATTTAGATATGGAAACGATCACTCACCTATCGAAAAATGAGACAATATTTTTTGTTCCCTTAGGGATTGGAGCTCATTTAGAAAAGTGGAGTGTATCTAAAAAACAAATTCAAGAGTTGGAATGGTGGCAGGAGAAAATTGTTAGCAAGATTAGGATTATTTGTACTCCCAATCGGCATTATTCAGGACGAGGACTTACTGATTATAAGGCTACCCTTTGGTCATCTTGGAGTGTAATTGGACCGAAACATAGTTTTTACTACAGTGGAGATACTGGATATTCAGAACATTTTAAAGAAATTGGGGAACGCTTTGGACCTTTCGATATGAGCTTTATAAAAATAGGAGCCTATGGACCGGGAGACTCTTGGCTTGATATACATATGGACCCTCAACATGCTGTTCAGGCTAAACGAATGTTTCCTGTTCATTGGGGAACCTTCAACTTAGCCTACCATGATTGGGATGAACCCATCAAATTAGCAATTGAGGCCGCCAGCAAAGCACAAATTGATTTAGTTACCCCTCGAATAGGAGAATTTGTCTTCAGTGACAAAGAATTTCATTCAAAGAATTGGTGGAAACAAATTAAGTAAAATTGTCTTTCTTGCGCTATAGTGCATAAAGTAGATTTAAGATCGTGATACCACTATTAGGATAATATAAAAAGGAGCTAATTATTAAAATATTTACTCTATTTGATTGGACAATTTTGGCTATTTATTTTACAATATTACTTGCAATAATATGGTGGGTAATTCAGAAAAATCAGGAATCAGCACAGGATTATTTCCTCGCAGGGCGAAACTTGGGATGGTTTGTTATTGGCGCTTCAATTTTCGCATCTAATATTGGATCTGAGCATGTAGTCGGATTGGCTGGAACCGCTGCAAATAGCGGTATGGTCATGGGGCACTACGAACTTCATTCTTGGATAATTTTGCTTTTGGGTTGGGTTTTTGTTCCTTTTTATATGCGAAGTAGCGTTTTTACCATGCCTGAATTCTTAGAGCGCAGATACTCATCAGAGTCCAGATGGATACTGTCAATTATATCACTCATAGGTTATGTACTGACGAAAGTCTCAGCAACAGTATACGCCGGAGCAGTGGTTTTTCAAACACTCATGGGTATTGAATTTTGGTCTGGAGCACTTGCAATAGTATTATTAACTGGAGTCTATACGATTTTGGGTGGACTGAGGGCTGTTATATATACAGATGCATTGCAGGCAATTGTTTTGATTCTTGGATCACTCACAATTTCTGTAATTGGACTCATGAAAATAGGTGGTTGGGACAGCTTGGTAATGAGCGTAGGGCCAGGTCATTTCAACATGTTCCTACCTGCTGATCATCCGGAGTTTCCTTGGATAGGAATGGTGTTTGCTCCACCAATTATTGGTATTTGGTATTGGTGTACTGATCAGTATATTGTACAGCGTGTGCTCGCTGCCAGTGATGAAACGCAAGCTAGGCGCGGCACAATTTTTGCTGGCTATCTCAAACTATTACCAATTTTTTTATTTTTCATTCCAGGCCTTATCGCTTTTGCGATGGTTAAGTCAGGCCAGTTGAACTATGAATCTTCGGATCAGGCTTTTCCCACTCTTGTAAAAGAATTGTTACCTGCAGGGATGCGTGGTCTTGTTGCTGGTGGACTGCTGGCTGCTCTAATGAGTTCCTTGTCTTCTGTATTTAACTCCTGTTCTACTTTGTTCACGATTGACATCTATAAAAAACTGAAACCTGAAACAGAAGAGAAAAAACTAGTTTTTATAGGAAGAATTGCCACAGGGTTTGTTGTTATTTCAGGTATACTATGGATACCATTTATGAAAATTATTTCTGGCGAACTTTACACCTATTTGCAAAGTGTACAAGCATACATTGCACCTCCAATAGCGGCAGTATTTCTGATGGGTATTTTTTGGAAAAGAATAAATTCTCAGGGTGCCTTGGCCGCACTGATAGGGGGTTTTTCAGCGGGGATGTTGAGATTGATACTTGAAATTAATAAGCCAAATATATCTGGAACATGGTATGCTATTGCAGATCTTAATTTTCTATATTTTGCGATTTTTTCTTTCCTTGCATGTACTGCATTGATGATAGCTGTCAGCCTTTTCACACCTGCTCCTGACTATGAAAAAATCAACGGTCTAACCTATGGGACAACGGTCGAAAAAGATAGATATGCATCTTCTTCTACATGGAACAGAAATGATCTTATTAATTCAGCAGTCATTATTAGTATACTGGTCCTAATACTTATTTACTTTTCCCCGATTGGCATCGCAGGTATGTAAATGCTTATTAATTTGAATCAATGAGAGGTATCAATATGAGATTACTAAATTATTTTATATGCTTGAAAATTACCAGTATTATCATTTTAATAGCGGTACAGACATCTTGCAGTACACAAGAAGATAAATCCCTACAAAATGATGTTCTAGATCTATCACACATTCGAGATAAATTACTACGAGATAAACATCGTCCTACATATCACTTTGTGATGCCGGAGGGAATCGCAGAACCTTTTGATCCGAATG
>CAJWLO010000007.1 GCA_913043235.1 uncultured Fidelibacterota bacterium | reverse complement strand
ACGGCCTCCTGGGCCACAACCAGGTGCTCTAACCAGCTGAGCTACACCCACCATAAATAATTTCACTCAAAATATTCTACAATAAAGCCGGGGAAATTACAGGAAATCATTTTCGAATTAAAAGAATTTCACATGAACTGAAAACATTTGCCGATTGTAATTTCTGCCATGCGGCTATTGTCTAAATACCTGGTACGAGAAATAATCCTTCCATTTATTTTTTCCCTACTGATGATTACCTTCGTACTTTTTATCAATTTCCTACTACGAGCCATCGACCGCTTCCTAGGTAAGGGCCTAGAGCTAGGCACTATCTTGGAATACTTATTTTTGAACATGGCCTGGATCATCGCTCTTTCTGTACCCATGGCCGTACTACTAGCCAGCCTGATGACCTTTGGTCGAATGTCTGAAGATAATGAAATCAATGCCATGCGTTCTTCCGGGATTAGCTTTTTATCTATCATCTATTCTCCTTTGTTGCTGGGTGTTCTGGTTGCCCTGCTACTTACTTTTTTTAATAATTTTATCCTACCAGAAATGAATTTTCGGGCTAGGCTTCTATCAGGCGACATCTACCGTAAACGCCCGGATATGAACATTGAACCAGGAATTTTTCTGGACAACCTTCCTGAATACAGCATGATCATCGGAGGAAAATCTGATGGTTTAATGACCGATGTACGCATTTTTTCAAAGGGTAAACAGCAGGCTCAGACCAGTATCCAAGCCAATTCTGGCACTCTGGGAACCTTGACGGATGCATTTCTACTGACTCTTTATGATGGTGAAATCCATGAACTAGAAGTAGGTGATTTTTCCAATTACCGACGCATTATTTTTGATACCCATGTTATTAATATCCCAGCCGATGACTTGCTTTTAAACCGCCGCGATTCCTCCAGCCGCTCAGACCGTGAAATGACCGTACCCATGATGAGAGAGAAACAAAAGAGCTATGACAAACGTTTGGAAAAAGTTAAAAAACGTCTTCAGGGTGCTTTTTACCGGACACTGGGTGATAGCATACACCCATCCACCATTGAAATAGCCCATGAGACAATAAACAATGCTAGGGAAACCATAAAGGGAGATACTGCCCTGACCAAGTCCGACTTACGAAAAAAGGAACGTCAGCTGAGGAGCCTTGAGCGGCAAATAAAAAATGAATTTGGTCTTGTTCAAAGTTACCAGAAAAGCAAAAATAAATATGGTGTTGAGATCCACAAGAAATTTTCTCTTCCTTTCGCATGTATTTTATTCGTTTTACTGGGTTCACCCCTTGGGGTCATGGCAAAACGAGGTGGATTTGCCGTCAGTACCAGCCTCAGTTTTATATTTTTTCTATTATATTATGTAATGCTCCTGGGCGGAGAAAAAATGGCTGACCGCAATATCCTACCGGCATCAGTTGGTATATGGTTTCCTAACTTGGTTATGCTTATTATCGCTCTTTACTTGACCTTATATGCAGTACGAGAGCGGGCACCTATTCCCATGACTCGTTTTATATCATTGAGAAAGAAGGATGATTCTTAATATAATTCCGGTATTGGATGAAATATCCGCTATAGAAATTCAGCGGTAATTCCAAGTTAGCTGGATCGGTGAACTTTGCAGGTACGGGCAGGTTCTGTACCCTTTTTAAAGATCTCTTTCTCCAAGGGACAGGAGTTTTGGGGCAGTTTTTTGGTCACGGAGCAGATCTCTTTCTTCAAGATACCCTCAGGTACAGGGAATTTTTCCACATTGTAATCTAGTGTATCATGAGCATCTCGCATAAAACGGGCCCAAGCCGGCAGGGCTGCTTTGGTTCCATCTTGTCCAGGCCCCAAAGGTACGCGGAAATCATCCACACCGAACCATCCACCTGCAGCTATCTGAGGTGTAAAACCCACAAACCAGGCATCACTCCAACCCTGAGTGGTCCCTGTTTTACCCGCAGCAGGGCGATTAAAATTATATTTCCAGCGGGCACTGCCCCCCGTTCCCCGGTCCATCACCGTTTGCATCAAACTGGTCATAAGATAAGCTGTCTCTTCGCTTAAAACTTCCTTCTGCTGGGGAAAATATTCTTTGAGCACATTTCCGTAGCGGTCCTCGATGCGGGTAATAGCAAATGGTTTGGAATATACGCCTTTGTTAGCCAGAGCAGAATAGGCCCCCACAATTTCTATCGGGTATACTTCTGATGTACCCAAAGCAATGGCATCCACAGCCCGGATTACCGTAGTAATGCCCATACGGTGCGCGGTGCGTTTTACCTGTTCCGCGGGGGCAATATCCTGCTGGACCATACGCACTGAGATCAAATTCAATGATTTTCTTAATCCTTCCCGAAATGTTGTTAAGCCTCCTGTCCCACCATCGTAATTCTGAGGTTTCCATTTCACCCAGGTACCATCTGTATTCTGTACATTAAGTACTACTGGTTGGTTTAACAGTTGTTCAGTTACAGGATAACCGTTGTCTAGGGCTGTAGTATAAACAAATGGTTTAAAGACTGATCCCGGTTGGCGTCGGGCCTGAACGGAGCGATTATACTGATCATGATAATCGGGTCGGCCACCCACCATAGCCAAGATTGCACCAGTCTTAGGGTCTAAGGCAATAAACGCCGACTGCACCAGCAGTTTGTCCCTGAGATCCTTATAAAGCTGCCCCTCCCCAGCAAGCATCATTTTTACTGTATCTTCAGGATAAATGGTCAGGTAGGCAAGTTGTTCAAACTCTTCCCTATCGTTAAATAGCCGGCGGTTAAGCCGCTGCTGGTCTTCCTGTACAGTCTCATGCACAGATTTTTCTGCGACGGCCTGCAGTCGAGAATCCAAGGTAGTATAGATTTTTAGGCCGTCCCGGTAAATATTGATTTCCAAGACTTCATCTTCTTTTTCCAGTAGACGCCGCACATATTCCGTAAAGTAGGGTGCCCTTCCTCTCTTAGGTTCTTCCTGAACGGTATCCAAACTCTTAGCCCGGTTCTCGTAATAAGCGCCGTTAGAAATATAACCCTGATCTCGCATCAATCGCAGCACCGTATTTCGGCGCTTCAAAGCTTTGAGGGGATGGTGGACCGGAGAATAACTGGCTGGTGCAGGCAGCAAGCCAACTAATAAGGCGGCTTCATCAACGGTTAATTTGGCGGATTCTTTTCCGAAAAATTGTTTGGTGGCGGCCTCCACTCCATATGTACCATGGCCAAAGTGGACCGTATTTAAATACATTTCCAGAATCTCATCCTTGGTATAGGTACGCTCAATCTGGATCGCGGTAATGATCTCCTTTATTTTACGCACATAACTATCCTCAAATCCCACGGATTTATAAAGGTTGCGAGCTAGTTGCTGAGTCAGAGTGCTGAAACCCTGGGCGTATGGGTTCAACGAACTAATATTGACCACAATAGCACGCAGCAAACTGCGAACAGATAGCCCCCAGTGGGAGTAAAAGCGTTTATCTTCCGAGGCAATCACAGCCTGCTGCATCTGCTTAGGAATTTTGTCCAATTCCACAAATACTCGCTTCATCACAAAAAGTTCATTCAGTATGATGCCATCTGACGAAATAATCTGAGTCACCAAATCCGGATCATAATTTTCCAGTTGCTCAATTGAAGGAAGATTCTGTGAAAAATAGGAAATCAGGCCTAGACCCAAGATAATACCTGCCAGAACAATCACTAGACTGCTTAGAATAATTCGTTTGATATGAATCGTTGGACCCGGATCACTCATAAGAAAATTTACACCTCATCGATCGCACAAGCTATTTGTTGGTGCCAAGCTGAAAGGAGAAAGTTTTATATAGCCTATTATTTTTCTCTAGGATGGATCATCTGCTGCGGTTGAACCAAGCGATCAAAATCTTCCCCACTCATATAGTCTAATTCAATAATTGCTTCCCTTAGTGTGGTATTCTCCTTGTGGGCTTTTTTAGCTACTTCAGCTGCCTTATCATAACCAATATGAGGGTTCAAAGCGGTGACCAGCATCAGGGAATTGTAAAGGTTGTGATCGATTCTTTCCTTATTCGCTTCGATACCAGCCACAGCGTGTTCTGCGAAGGAGTAAGAAACATCGGATAGGAGCCGGATCGATTGTAAAATATTATAGGCCAAAACAGGTCGATACACGTTCAACTCAAAATTCCCACTGGCACCGGCAAAGGCAATGGTGGTATCATTGCCCATGACCTGGGTACAGACCATGGTCATAGCCTCACACTGGGTAGGGTTAATCTTACCTGGCATTATTGAGGAGCCCGGTTCATTCGCAGGCAGAATAAGTTCTCCAATCCCGGATCGTGGTCCACTGGCCAACCAGCGGATATCGTTAGCCATCTTAAACAGGGAGACAGCAATTACTTTCAAGGTACCAGATAATTCCACAATACTATCCTGACCACCAAGTGCTTCGAATTTATTCTCTGCAGTGCGAAAGGGCAGTCCTGTTAAGCTGGCGATTTCCTCGGCAGCAGCGGTATCAAAACCTGTTATGGAATTGATCCCCGTACCTACAGCAGTACCGCCCATAGCCAGCTCATAACAATTGTACAAGGATTTTTCCAAACGCTTAATGCCATGATCCAGGGCAGAAACATAACCAGAAAACTCCTGACCCAGACTTATGGGAGTCGCATCTTGGAGATGTGTGCGACCCAGTTTAATAATATTATGGAATACATCTGATTTTTTCTGAAGAGATTCCTTGAGGATACGAAGCGCTGGGATTAAATCCTCATGGACACTTACTACGGCAGCAATATTGATGACACTGGGAAAAGTATCATTGGTGGATTGGCTCATATTCACATGGTCATTGGGATGAATCGGATCTTTGCTTCCCAATTTCCCGCCCAGCATTTCAATTGACCGGTTAGCAATCACTTCATTGAAATTCATATTCGTCTGAGTTCCGCTGCCGGTCTGCCAAACCACCAATGGAAAATGATCATCTAGTTTGCCCTCTATTACCTCATCAGCTGCAGCATGGATGGTGTCTTTCAATTTTTGATTCAGATTGCCAAAGGAATGATTTACTGTGGCAGCAGCCTTTTTCAGGATTCCGTAAGCTCGGATGAATTCCCGCGGGAAACGCTGGCCACCAATCTTAAAATTATCAAATGATCTCTGGGTCTGGGCCCCATAATATCTATCTGAAGGTACTTCTACCGGACCGAGGCTATCTTTTTCAATCCGGGTTGACATGGTTTTACTCCACCACCCAAGTATCACCAGTATTGAGAAGATCCTGAACGCTGACGGATCCTTTTATTTCTTTTGCTTTTTTGATCTGGTCTACCATTTCCTGATTATAGGTGACTTTATCAATAGAATAAATCACACCGATGGGTTCAGGTAAATCTGGGTTTGATGTCCAGTTGGCAATAATATGAGCTAGGTCCAAGTTTGTTTCATCATGAACCAGAATATCATCTATACCGTGTTTTTCAACATCTAACACTATGGCAGAGGAACCTTCCAATTTGATTCCTTTCGTATTATTCGCAAACAGCATTGGTTTCCCATGTTTTAATTCAATCACGTTATCCAATTTATCCGCTCCTGTATATTGTTCATAGGCACCATCATTGAAAATATTGCAATTTTGATATATTTCAATAAATGAACCTCCATCGTGTTTATAAGAACGTGCCATCATTTCTGCCATATGCTTTTGCCAACGATCAATGGTCCGGGCCACAAATGTGGCCTGGGCTCCCAGAGCCAGTGAAGGCGGATTCAAAGGATTATCAATCGAACCAAACGGTGATGCTTTGGTGATTTTACCTGTCTCTGAGGTCGGTGAATATTGTCCTTTGGTTAAACCATAAATACGATTATTGAATAACAAAATATTAATATCCATATTTCGCCGAAGAGCATGGATAAAATGGTTACCGCCAATAGAGAGGCTATCACCATCACCAGTAACAACCCAAACAGAAAGATCAGGATTTGCGATCTTAACCCCTGTAGCAATTGCCGGCGCACGGCCATGGATTGAATGGAAACCATAGGTATTCATGTAGTAGGGAAATCGGCTGGAACATCCGATCCCGGATACAAAAACAAATTCTTCCCGTTTCCGTCCAAATGTAGGAATATTTTTCTGGGTTTGGGCCAGGATCGCATAATCACCACATCCAGGACACCAGCGCACTGCCTGGTCTGATTCAAAATCTTTTTTTGTCAACTGGGGAGATTGTAAATCACTCATAGTCTATCCCAATATTTTTTTAACAGTTTCAACAATTTTTCCTGCACCAATGGGTCGCCCACGCACAAGATTGAGCCCCTGAGCATCCACAAGATACTCCGCACGAATTAATCGCAACAGCTGACCTAAATTGATTTCAGGAACCAATATATTCTTAAATTGGATCAGGATTTCCCCCAGATCTTTAGGCAGTGGGCTTATCCAACGCAAATGAACATGGGACACATTTAATCCATCATCCTGCATGGTCTCCACTGCAGACCGGCAGGAGCCATAGGTCCCGCCCCAGCTGAGTATAAGCATATCACCATGGTTTTCACCAAAAATTTCTGTTTCTGGGATATCATCCTGAATCCTGTCCACTTTTTCCTGTCTTAGTTTCACCATCTTGTGGTGATTTTCAGGGTCGTAGCTTACGTGTCCCGTATTTTCTGCTTTCTCAATACCGCCCACCCGGTGTTCTAGACCAGGTGTTCCCGGGATGGCCCATGGCCGAGCCAAGGTTTGTTCATTCCTTAAGTAAGGTAAATAATCGCCATTTGTATTAGGCCGATCGGAAAAATTAACTTCAATCGGTTCCAACTCATCAACATCAGGAATCTTCCAGGGTTCAGAACCATTTGCTAAATAACCATCTGAAAGAACCATGACCGGAGTCATGTATTTTAAAGCAATTCGGCATGCTTCAAAAGCAGTGAAAAAACAGTCCCCGGGCGTTGCCGCTGCAATAACTGGCATTGGTGCTTCTCCGTTACGCCCATAAAGTGCTTGGTTTAAATCGGACTGTTCTGTTTTGGTTGGTAAACCCGTGCTGGGACCACCCCGCTGAACATTTACAACCACAAGAGGGAGCTCTGTTATCACAGCCAGTCCCAATGCTTCACCTTTCAAAGCAATTCCAGGACCGGAGGTAGCAGTGATAGCTAAATTTCCTGTGAATGCGGCACCGATGGCGGAAGACACACCAGCAATTTCATCTTCAGCCTGAAAAGTTTGTACACCAAGATGTTTCCAAGATGCCAAGGTATGGAGTATATCGCTGGCCGGTGTAATTGGATACCCGCCGTAAAACAAGCTGAGACCTGATTTTTCAGCTGCAGCAAGCAGACCAAGAGATGCTGCCAAATTTCCATTAATGTTTCGATAGGTACCAGGTGAAAGAGAAGCTTTTTCCACCTTAAATCGGGACATGAATAATTCTGTCGTATCTCCAAAATTATATCCAGTATTTAATGCCCTGGTATTGGCCTCAATAATGTCATCCTTCCCAGCAAATTTTCTCTTCAGCCATGTTACAGTAGCATCCAGGGACCTATCGTACATATAAAACAAAATGCCCAGTGCAAAAAAGTTCTTGGTCCTACCTACCAGCTTTGGTGAAAGATCCAGTCCTTCGCAGGCTGCAGTCACCATTTTATTCATTTCAATCGGGATAAGAGTAAAATAATCGTCCAGAGATCCATCTTCCACTGGATTAGATTCATACCCGGCAAAATTCAGATTCTTTTTGGTGAATGCATCTACATTCATAATTATTGTTCCGCCAGGGATCAAGTCTTTCTGATGTACTTTTAATGCAGCCGGATTCATGGCCACCAGTATATCCGGTTGCTCTCCCGGAGTATGTGTATTCCGAGATGAAAACTTTATCTGAAAGGCACTGACACCTGCAAGGGAACCCGCCGGAGCCCTGATCTCTGCAGGAAAATCCGGTAATGTATTTAGGTCATTTCCCATAATAGCAGTAGTTTCCGTAAAACGCCCGCCTGTGAGCTGCATTCCATCACCGGAATCACCCGCAAAACGTATAATGGCCTCATTGATTGTATTAAATGTTTTTCCCATATGCTTGGTTTTTACTTTTTAAATATTATATTGCTGGTGTTAATAATATACAATGAGTGGCTGCTTTATGATTGAATTATTATTTTTTCTTATCACGAAGTCAAACCAAATCTAACAAGTTGGATTGAAGGATCGAAACAAATTAATTCACTTTATCTATTTCCTAATTTTTGTTTTACTAATTCAAAACCATGTATTTTTAAATTAACCTTAAACGAAATAAAACAACTTTTTTCCTAAATCAAATATTTTCAAAATATACTGCCTGAATGCAATCTGATACATTTTAATTTGAAAGGAATTAATTTGTTTTCTTTTTTGGATTATTTTTCAATTTTCCCAAAATTGGGGTAGTATATATCAATATCTTTCGTATGAGTGAACATATACCTTACCCTTTAAAACAGCGAATCCGCTACCGCATCGATAATTTCATGTCCCGGGGTAGCGCTTCTATTTTTCTGGCTTTACTGTTACTATTTACCGCTGGTTTTCTGATTATGGTCATCCTAAGGATGATTGCCAATGTTTTCCTGCCAGATGATACTTTAAGTAGCTGGCTAGAAATACCTTGGCGGGTCTATGTTGCTGTGATGGAAGGTTCAGCAGCGGAAACAGATGGGGACAGCAACTGGCCAGCAAAAATGACATCCATCCTAGGTGTACTTATTGGCTTGGTACTTTTTTCGAGCATGGTGGCTTTCATCACCAGTGTTTTTGAAGCCAAACTAGCGGAACTGCGCCGCGGACGCAGCTTGGTCTTGGAAAGTAATCACACCCTTATTCTTGGCTTCGGTGATCGCATTATTGAGGTGATAAAAGAATTGATTGAAGCCAATGAATCTGAGCCAAATGCTGCTATTGTTATCTTAGCTGAGGACGATAAGGAAGATATGGATAATATTATCCGCGATAATATTATAGATTTCGCAAGCACCCGAGTTATTACCCGCTCAGGGGTAACAACTAATATTAATAATCTGAAAAAAGTTCAAGCCGAGCGTGCGAAGTCTATCATTGTTATGAACTCTGCTGCCAGTTGGCGTCCGGAAAACGAACTGAAACTTGCCGATGCCTTAGTGCTGAAATCCATCATGTCCATCATTGCAGTTTCTGACGGCGATGAACATCCGCCCATTGTTTGTGAGATTCACTCTGACCGAGATCGAGACCTTGCCGAGAATATCACTACAGGGACGGTCAAAGCATTAAATGAGGTCAGTGTTTTATCCAGGATGATCGCCCAGTTAGCCCTGAGCCGTAATGGCCTATCCGTGGTTTACAGCGATATGGTAGGCTTTGATGGCAACGAATTCTATTTTTACCAACCTGATGATGGCTGGGGTGGACCATTGACCTTTGGGGAAAGTATTAACCGTTTCAAAAGCAGTACACCAATGGGCATTCATACTGCAGAAGGTAAAATCGTGCTTAACCCTCCTTCGGAAACAAAGGTTACGGATGAGGATGAATTGATTGTATTCGCTGAAGATGACTCTACCATATTTTATTTTGAAGAACCAGTTCAACAGCCTCAAGTTTTAGAATTACCTCAGGTGGATACCAACCTGCGCACCCAGCGTGTAGCCCTATTGAACTGGACACCTAAAGCAGCTATAATTATCGAAAAACTTTGCACATATGTACCTACCGGTTCAGAAATCATCGCCTACAATCCCGAGAAAACCGAGGAGATGGAATCTTTTCTAGTTGAGCTTCAAAACAATTATCCCGATCTTAATCTGGCCATGAAACAAGTGGATTTAAATGACCTTAATGCCCTCAATAATCTAGAACCCACAAATTTTGACAGCCTGCTGATCTTATCTCCCGGCGGAACTACCATTGAAGAAATGGACGCCTATGTAATTTCCCTATTGATTCGTATCCGTCAGATCTTGCGGGAATCCGGAGTTGATAAATGGCCGAAACTAATTACTGAGGTCATGGACAGTGAAAATATTGATATTATATTAAATAGCGGTGTAGAAGATTTTATGGTCTCTAACCAGTTCGTCTCCCAGATCATGGCCCAAGTCTCAGAAGAGCCCTTAGCCCTAGATGTATACGATGACCTTTTTCAGGCTGAAGGAAGTGAATTGTACATCAAACCAGCAAATTATTATTTCTCTTTTGATGGTCAGGAATCCATTACTTTGCCATACGGGGAGTGTACCCAAGCTGCTCTGCTTAGACAAGAAATATGCCTGGGGATTCAGCTCCACGCCCACCAAGGAGACAAGGATAAATTTTTTGGTGTTTCCTTAATTCCGGATAAAGGAGAAGATTTTACATTAACCCCGCAGGACGGATTGATTACCCTAGCTGAAGACGAATCCTGAGAAGTTCATCACCAAATCTGGCATACATTAACTAATCTTTACATCCTGAACCAGGAAATACCTATTATAAATTTATTTATGACTGATAAAGATAAAATAAGACTCACTACTTTAAGTCACGGTTCCGGCTGAGCTTGCAAAATTGGTCCGAGTGACCTAACCCAAGTTCTGGGTGATGTAAATATGCCGACTAGTGATTCCGTCGTTCTGGGTTATGAAAGCGCTGACGATGCCGCCGCAGTACGACTGAAAAATGGCAGTACATTGATCCAGACAATAGATTTTTTCACCCCCGTGGTGGATGATCCGTACAAATTCGGACAGATTGCTGCTGCCAATGCACTTTCCGATATTTATGCTATGGGTGGGAAACCGCTGTTCGCCCTAAATATTGTGTGTTTCCCGATTAAAGAACTTCCCAAATCAATTTTAATAGAGATATTACAGGGCGGTGCAGACAAAGCTTATGAAGCTGGGGTTCCTATTGTAGGCGGTCATTCTATCGATGATAAAGAACCAAAATATGGATTGGTGGTTACCGGAGAAATAGATGAAGAAAATATGTGGACCAATTCCGGGGCACAGTCGGGAGATTCTCTTATACTTACCAAAGCCCTTGGGACAGGTATTATATCCACAGCTATAAAAAAAGAAACTGCACCGGAAAAAAGTGTGTTTGCCGCAATTGAATCCATGTCCACACTAAATAATGATGCAGCTCAGGCATTGCAAGGATTGGAGATTAACGCCGTTACAGATGTAACCGGATATGGTTTGCTAGGTCATTTACAGGAAATGTGCCGGGCGAGCAATGTTTCAGGTAGTATAGATTTTAATAATCTTAAATTTCTACCCGGTGTCCGGGAGCTAGCCGGAGCGGGTATGATTGCAGGCGGCACTCGCCAGAATCTGGATTATATAAAAAATTATACCAAATTTAACCCACAGCTTACGGAAGTGGAACAACTCCTAGCGGCAGACGCCCAAACTTCAGGTGGTCTGCTGATTTCTCTACCGCAGGGAGATGCTGAAAAATTTATGGTTTCATTTGATGCTGGGTTTCAGGTTGGAAAAATTATTGAACGGCGGGAATCGTTAATCTACGTTAATCATTGAATCGCACACCGCAATAACAGTTAACATTCATGCAAAGTATCAACTGATCTTTTCTAATATTCCAAAAGGCTTGGTAGAATTTCTCTCATAACCGTTTTCGAAGAAAAAAGTTAACTCGATAAAAAAAGTTCAACTTCCGATTCGAAACTATTGCCTAATTGTTGTAGGTCCTTCTTGGATTCTTCATACTTTCCCAAACGACTATATATAATACTGCGATTATAATAAGCACTATATAGTTTTGGATTTAAAACAAGTGCAGAATTAAAATATTCGATTGCTTTATTATTATATCCTGTCTTCCTATAACAAATAGCCAGATTAAGATGAATATGTGAAAAATCTTTTTTTATGGGTAATAGCTTTTTCCAGCAAGGGTATGGCTTGATGATAACGATTCGATAACATAAACTCTACGGCATCATCAAATAACTGTAATGTATCAAAATCTTTGCCATTATATGTTGAAAGATTCCCTCCGCAACCAAGGTATAATAATAATATAATTACTGTAAATATATTGTTTCGGCTTATCATAAAAACGGTAATAATAATTAAATCAATATTGAAACACAAAAAGTTTATTGAATGATTAAAAGAAATAAATACGACTTAAATTGTCGTATATATTTCTTGATATTATAATTCCCGTAAAATAAGTTACTGTTCTAAATTTATTGCTATGTTGAAAATTACACGAAAAGTTGAATATGCTCTTATCGCCTTGGGGCACTTGCAGCAAAAAGAAACTGGCCAATTGGCTTCTGCCAAGGAGATTGCTGAACAATATGGTATTCCGCAGGAATTACTTGCCAAAACACTACAGAAGCTGGCCCGGGAAAAAATCATCCAAGCAGTGAAAGGCCCTACAGGAGGATATAGGATTTCAGCAGACACAAACACCATAAATATGACTAGATTTTTTGAGATACTGGAAGGACCAGTAGGCTTGATGGATTGTTATTTTGATACTAATTGCATTCAACTCAATAGCTGCAATATTCGAACACCTATTAATCGTATTAACGACTCCATCAGATCCATGCTGAATCAAATGACTCTAGCTGATATCACTACCTAATATGAGTTTAAAAGATAATATTATAGAAATGCTCAAACAGTGTGTGGATCCAGAGATTCCAGTGGACTTGTGGAACCTAGGTCTTATTTATGACATCAATCTTCAAGATGCGGAAGATAATAAAACAGATGTTTTTATTACTATGTCGCTTACCACACCAGGCTGTGGTATGGGTCAACACATGGCAAATGATATTAAAGAAAAAATTTCCAGCCTCGAGCTAGTTAAAGATGTAGATGTAAATGTTACCTTTGATCCACCATGGAACCCCGAAATGATGAGTGCTGATGCCCGGGAAAAACTGGGATTTAACCCAACCCCGGTACCCAAAAATGAACCAGAAATTAAAACGGAGTGGGAATAATGAACGAAAAATTGCAAAACCCAAAAACCATTCAAAACCAACAGCAAGATTTTCAAAACGCAGTTATTACTGTAACAGAAAAAGCAGTTAAACAACTGAAGATAGCTATGAAATCCGCCGGCGATGAAAACCAAATTCTGCGCATGTCTGTGGAGGGCGGCGGCTGTTCTGGTATGACCTATAAAATGGATTTTGATAAACAGCAGCAGGAATTTGATAAAGTATTTGAATCCAATGGACTAAAAATAGTGTGTGACTTAAAAAGTTGGCTTTATTTAAAAGATGTTGAAGTAGACTATTCGAACGATCTGCTCAATGGTGGATTTCAAATTAAAAATCCCAATGCTGATCGTACTTGCGGCTGCGGGACGAGCTTTTCCGCCTAAAAGCTCCCTCGAAACAAAAATAAATTTAAATTCTAATGTCCAACGAGCAACAGATTATTGATGCCAAGTTAAAGGCAGATTATGAGTACGGGTTCGTTACAAATATTGAATCAGAAACCCTTCCACCAGGACTAGATGAAAATATTATCCGGACTATTTCCGCAAAAAAGGAAGAACCGGAATGGTTGCTTGAGTGGCGGCTAAAAGCCTACAGACACTGGCTTAAAATGGAAGAACCACAGTGGGCTAATGTGACCTATCCTAAAATTGATTACCAAGCCATCAGTTATTTTTCACAGCCAAAGAAAAAAGAACTTTCCAGTCTAGACGAAGTAGATCCTGATCTTTTGGCTACATACGACAAGCTTGGCATCCCCCTGGAAGAACAGAAAATGCTTTCCGGTGTGGCCGTAGACGCAGTCTTTGATAGTGTTTCTGTGACCACTACTTTTAAAGAGGAGCTAAAAAAAGCAGGTGTTATTTTTTGCAGTTTCTCAGAAGCGGTGAAAAATCATCCAGGCCTTATTAAAAAATATCTGGGAACTGTCGTTCCTTATACTGACAATTATTTCGCGACAATGAATTCCGCAGTTTTTAGCGATGGCTCTTTTGTATACATCCCCAAAGGTGTCCGCTGTCCCATGGAACTATCTACCTACTTCCGAATAAACGAAGCCAAGACCGGACAGTTTGAACGAACCCTTATTGTAGCCGATGAAGGTAGTCATGTGAGTTATCTAGAAGGGTGCACGGCACCTATGCGTGATGAAAATCAACTGCATGCAGCTGTGGTTGAACTGGTGGCCCATAAAAATGCAACCATCAAATATTCTACCGTTCAAAATTGGTACCCGGGCCACCCGGAAACCGGGGCTGGCGGCATCTATAATTTTGTGACCAAGCGTGGTACCTGTCTTGAAGAAAACTCCCGCATCTCTTGGACCCAGGTAGAGACTGGCTCAGCCATCACCTGGAAATATCCCAGTTGTATTTTAAAAGGAGATAATTCAGTGGGTGAATTTTATTCCGTGGCAGTATCCAATAATTACCAGCAGGCAGATACGGGAACTAAAATGATCCACATGGGGAAAAACACAAAGAGCACCATTATTTCTAAGGGAATTTCCGCTGGGAAAGGTCAGCAAACCTACCGCGGTAATGTAAAGATCATGAAAGGGGCCGAAAATGCACGCAACTTTTCGCAGTGCGATTCAATACTGATTGGGGATCAGTGCGGTGCACATACCTTTCCCTATATTGATGTCCGAAACCCATCAGCACAGATGGAACATGAAGCCACTACTTCCAATATCGGTGAAGATCAGCTATTTTATTGTAACCAGCGTGGTATTTCAACAGAAGACGCTGTTTCCATGATCGTTAACGGCTTTTGCAAAGATGTTTTCAATGAATTACCCATGGAGTTTGCTGTGGAAGCGGGAAAACTTATGGAAGTTAGTCTGGAAGGAAGTGTGGGTTAACAGATCATGCTAAAAATAGAAAATCTCCATATTGATGTAGAAGATAAGTCTATTTTAAAAGGGATTAACCTTACAATCATGCCCGGAGAAATGCACGCCATCATGGGACGAAACGGCTCTGGGAAAAGCACACTGGCAAATGTGATCGCAGGTAAGGACGGTTATGGCATCATTGCAGGTGATATTTTTTATAATGGAGAGTCCATCCTGGATTGGTCACCGGAAGATCGTGCCCTATCAGGTATCTTCATGTCTTTTCAATATCCAGTGGTGATTCCAGGAGTAAACAATACCTATTTTTTAAAAGCGGCCTTGAATGCAAAACGAAAACACAATGGTGAAAAGGAACTGGATGCTGCAGGTTTTTTAAAATTGATCAAAGAAAAACTGGCCGAAGTGGATATGGATCCGAAATACCTTCAACGGGCAGTGAATCAGGGATTTTCCGGTGGCGAGAAGAAAAGAAACGAGATTCTGCAAATGCTAACATTGGAGCCAACGCTTTCTATCCTAGATGAAACCGATTCCGGGCTGGATATTGATGCGCTCAAAATTGTGGCTGCAGGTGTAAATAAATACAGAGATGCCAATAGGTCTTTCCTGGTCATTACACATTACCAGCGTCTTTTGAAATATATTGAGCCTGATTTTGTTCACGTACTGATCGATGGACAGATTATGAAATCCGGTGAAAAAGACCTGGCCTTGGAACTGGAAGAAAAAGGATACCGTTGGCTGGAAGCATGAATCTCTCCAACTATCGGACCGAATTTGATAAAATACTGAACCGGGATTATATCACGGATGTGGTTCGTCCCATGCGTAAAGATGCATTTGAAAATTTTTTCAAAACAGGCTTTCCTACCCAAAAATGGGAAAATTGGCAATACACCAATTTGTCAACACTAGTGACTGAACCATTTAGGCTCTCTGAAATACCGGATGCCCCAAAGTTTTCACCAGAGATTAACCCATATGAAATAGAGAATATAAATACGATTGTGATCTATAATGGACACTATCAAAAAGCAATATCGACTGTTCCTGATGGTGTTCAACTATTAAGCAGCCTTGATTATTTTGAGAAAAATTCTAATGAAGTTGAATCTTTGGAAGATTCACCTTTCGATCACTTAAATACAGCTTTTATGGATAGTGGGGTGTCTTTCGTTATAAGTCAGGATACGAATGTGAAAATCCCAGTTCGGATTCTTTTTATCTCAAATGGCGAAGAAAGTATTATGTCTAATCCTCGTATTTACCTGGATATGGGTGATTCTTCTTCTTTCACTTTTATTGAACACCATGTCGGAGATGCAGCTTCTTTTTTCCAGAATGCTTCCTTCTTCGCATCCATAGGTGTAAATGCTTCCTTGGATCACATCCGAATTCAATCCAATTCCACTACAACCCAAAATATGGGTAATCTCAAAATAAAACAAGAAACGGACAGCCAATACGCCTTTACCCAGTTTACCGATGGCAGTAAAATGGGACGAACCAATATTAATGTACACCTGAACGGACAGGGCGCGAACTGCGCATTAAATGGCCTGGCCCTATCCCATGGTAAACAGCACCTAAGCAACTACATCATTGTTGAACATAAGGTTCCCCACTGTACCAGTTCCCAGCTATTTAAATCGGTCCTCCGGGAAAAATCATCTGGCACATTTAATGGACGCACTATCGTTCAGAAAAATGCACAAAAAACGGATGCCAGCCAATCCAACAAGAATTTATTATTATCCAAAGATGCTCTGATGAATTCTAATCCACAACTGGAAATCCATGCTGATGATGTACGCTGTACCCATGGATCCACCACCGGTGAGTTGGATGCTGATTCTCTGTTCTATCTCAGGTCTCGTGGACTGGACTTGAGAATGGCTAAATCACTCCTCGTAAGAGGCTTTGCAACAGAATGTTTTGATACAATTCAAAATGAAAAAGTGCGATCATTCATCATGAAACGCTTCAATAATTGGCTTAATTGAAGTGACCCGTCATGACCATCCAGGAAACACTTCAGGAATTAAACGAACTTTTTTCTATTTTTGATGACCCTAAAGAAAAATTTATCCAACTCATGGATATGGCAAAAGAATCAGAAGGCCTTTCTGAATCTGAAAAGACTGAAAAAAATAAAGTGTATGGATGTACTTCCCAAGCGTGGGTTTTGGCAGAAAAACAGGAAAATAACGCTTTCCATTTTCGCACAGATTCTGATGCAATGATCGTAAAAGGACTGCTCACTCTTCTGGTAAAAATATTTAGTGGTCAAACAGCCGCTGAAATCCAATCCGTGGATGGAACCACGATTTTAAATTCAATCGGACTGATTGGATCAGTTACCAACCAGCGGACAACCGGATTTTCCAGTGCCGTGGAAAAAATACAGGGACTCGTATCATGACAACCAGCGTACCGAACGAGGTCATTCGCCTGCTTCGGGATGTAGATGCCTATATGGTACCTTCAGGGGATGAAGTGAAACTATTAGCAGGGAACCAAGTCAGGATAACCCAAGCATTGGGTGGGAATTACACGGTCCTGGTCAATGGCAACATGGCCCAGATTACCGCAGAAAACGCCGATGCCTTGGGATTAGAAATTGAACATGAAAAATCATCAGCAAAGCCAGAGGCTTTTTCTGAACAACAAGTTTGGGATCAACTCAAAACTTGTTATGATCCAGAGATCCCGGTAAATATCGTTGATCTTGGACTCATCTACGATTTAAATATCGTAGATAGAAAGAACGGAAAATTTGTGGAAATAAAAATGACTCTCACCGCTCCAGGTTGTGGTATGGGCCCGATGATCGCTGGAGAAGCAGATCGTAAAATAAGGGGCATTGATGGTGTTGATGATGTAATGGTTGAATTGGTCTGGGAACCGATGTGGGACCGGAATATGATGTCCGAGGCCGCCCAGTTGGAATTAGGAATGCTTTAATATGGAATTTTCCCCTGCAAGCCTGAAAAGGGATTTTCCCATTTTTCAGGATTCAGATCTGGTATATTTGGATAATGCAGCTACCACACAAAAACCAGGCATTGTCATAGAAACTATTGAATCACTTTACCGGGAAGCTAATGCTAATGTACATCGAGCTATTTACTCCCTAGGGACAGAAGCAACTAACCGATTTGAGACTGCCAGACTGAAGATATCTAAGTTTATCAATGCACCTTCAGAAAAAGAGATCATATTTACTGGAGGTACTACTGGATCTATTAATTTATTGTCCCGTTCTATCGGTAATATATTGAAGCCCGGGGAAGAAATCCTGATTTCGGAGATGGAACATCACTCAAACATTGTACCCTGGCAATTGGCTGTACAGCGAACCGGTGCTGTATTAAAATATATTCCTATAAATAAAAATGGTGAATTAGACATCTCTGATCCAGAAAAATACTTCACACCGCAAACCAAAATAGTATCCCTGACTCACATGTCAAACGTTTTAGGTACTATTAATCCGGTAAAGAAACTTGCGCAGATGGCTCACAGTGTGGGGGCAGTTTTTATCGTAGATGGCGCTCAGGGAGTACCTCACATGAAAGTGGACGTCCAAGATCTGGAATGCGATTTCTACACCTTTTCCGGACATAAAATGCTGGGCCCAACTGGTGTTGGCATCCTTTGGGGGGAAATGAGACAACTAGAGAATATGGATCCTTTCATGGGTGGTGGTGAAATGATCGATACCGTTACAATGGAATCTTCCACCTGGAATTCTGTCCCTTACAAATTTGAGGCAGGTACACCAAACTTTGCCCAGGCAGTGGGCCTGGGAGCAGCTGTTGATTACCTGGAAAATATCACCATGGAAAAGATTGCTGAACATGAACAAGGTTTAACCAATTATGCCTTAACCAAGCTTCGCATTATTGAAGGCCTGCACCTTTACGGTAATCCTCCCAAGCGTGGCGGGGTAATCAGTTTTAACCTAAAAAATATCCATCCCCATGACTTAGCCCAGTTTTTAAATGAAGATAATATTGCCATTCGCGTGGGTCACCATTGCGCGCAACCCTTGCTCAAGACTTTGGGTGAGACTGCTACAGCGCGTATGAGTTTTTATATTTATAATGATGAGTCGGATATAGATAAATTTTGTCACTCTCTGGATTCTATTCGGGAATATTTTTAAGCATGGAAACCATTCTCCTAGACGATTTCATTGATGACGGTATTATTCGTGAAAAATCATTTCGTCAAAAAGTAGACGAAATAGATTTTGAACAATACCGTGATCAAAAAGTGATTATTAAGGGATGTGCAGATGTTGTGGTCCCTACATGGGCCTATTTGATCCTGACCGCACGGTTAGCCCAAGTAGCAGATAAACTTTACTATGGTGAACCACGATATGCGGTAAAAATATTTAATAGAAAAGAATTAAAATCATGAAAAAAAAACGCGTTAGCTGGGAAGCATATTTCATGAATATCGCAACAGAAGTAGCTACCCGTTCCACCTGCGACCGCAAGCACGTGGGCGCCGTCATCGTCAAGGACAAAACCATCCTATCCACCGGCTATAATGGCAGCATCAAAGGTTTGCCCCACTGTGATGATGCCGGTCACGAAATGGTGGACGGCCATTGCATACGCACCACACATGCAGAAGCCAATACGATTGTTCAGGCCGCTAAAAACGGTGTTGAAATTAATAATGGTGAAATTTATATCACTGCATCACCCTGCTATAATTGCTTCAAGCTCATTGCAAATGCAGGCATAAAATCAATCTATTTTCTTGAGTTTTACCGGGAAGAGCGCATTATTGAACACGCTAGGGAAGCAGGCATTGAGCTGATTCAATTAGACGAGACTGAGGAATCATAAGCCTCGTGTTCCCCGTCGGTAAATGCCAAGCTTGGCTCCAATGTGGCTCCATTTTCCCTGCTTCACAGAGGTTTAAGTTCCATGTGTAAATTATTTCAGTAGTACCATCTTCTTGGTTTGCCTGAATTTTCCAGCCTTTATCATATATAGGTATAGCCCTGCTGATACTGATGCACCTTTGTCATTCGTCCCGTTCCAACTGATTGATTTAAAACCGGCATTCTGTTGGTTGTTTACCAATGTTCTGATTTGCCGACCCATCATATCGTAGATGGTGATGTTGACCAATGCATCTTCTGGCAGGTCATAGCGGAGGGTTGTTAATGGATTGAATGGGTTGGGATAATTTTGATGTAGAGAAAAAACTTCTGGCATAAATTGTCCAGATTCTGCCGAAACAACCTGTACAATAATTGGTACCATAAAAGTGAGATTATCACCATCGATACAATACTCAGGCTGATTTTGACAGTTTAAAGCTTCCGGATAGGCTCTGAATGTGACTACTGTATCGGATGTGATAGATGCATTTGCTATAGCGCCCCAACTTATTGCATGGCAAGTATCCGCAAACATAGCGTAAAACCAAATGTGACCACTATGTAGCGAAGTCAAACTTGAATCTGATTCTATTGTGACACCCGGGTACCAATTATGAGCAACATCAGTATGATTGCAAAAATTCATCTCAACAGAAATTGTGTCGCCCGGATTCCATTCATTGTCAGTTCCTATTACTTCAATCACAGGATCGCTAAGAGAAAAATCCCAATCAACCTGAATACCACACCCAACTCCAAAAGACCCCATATTTGTTCCGTTTGTACCAGTGCCTAAACAGTGTGAGTTTTCTGCTAAGGTATAATCACCACTATCAGGATTACAGAAAAGTGGGTCGACATCTATGTTACCTTCTCCTTCCCAACCACCTTGCACATTAGAAAATGTGATAGTAGCTGAACCCGTTATTTCTTCTGGCCCCTCATTATCCCAAAATATTGAATTACTTATTATACCACTGGAACTTGTATCAAAATGAATAGCTCCACCAATAGTTTCATTTGGTAGTACTCCACCAGAATTACCATAAAGTGTATTGCCATTAAGAAACAAAGTCGAATTAACAGCTACAATACCACCTGTTCCCATTAACGTATTGTGATGATTTGATGAAGAATTATTTACTATCAGTGAGTTTATTATGTCTATAGATGAGTTCTCAACAAAAATTCCTGCACCACCATTCGTACTAGTTTTATGATTATCGCTTATATGTAGATATTCCAAATTAGAATTAGAGTTTACTAGGTATATAGCACCACCTCCATTCCCTGAAATACTATTACCTAAAACAGATAAGTTTGATAATGTCGGGCTTGAATTAATACATCTCAAAGGGCTATCACCAAATGATGAGGTGATTGTAAATCCAGTTAATACAGCTGAAGAATCTTCCCCATTTACAAATTTAATTCCATCAAAAAAGTCGCCACAATTCTCATTGTAATAGTAATAAGGATTACCAACCCCTAGTATAGTTGAATTAATAAAGGTTTCGTTATGGTCAATGATATAATGAGAACCAACAACTATATTTTTTCCGATAAAATTGACAGTATCACAATATACCCCTTGAGCCACCAAGACCGTATCACCATCAATGGCGGCATTTATTCCAACTTGGATAGTTGCAAAAGGATTAGCTTCAGAACCATCTCCTGTTGAATCTGAACCCGTGTTGGATACGTTCCATACTGGACCAGAGTAGATTCCCTGAAATGGCACATTAGTACTCCAAGTAGTACCATAGATTATGCCATGATTCTCATTTCCACTTGCATCATTAGCTGTTTCTCCAAAGCCTTCATTGAAATTCCAGTAGCCAACCAACCCTTCTTCTTCGGTCAAATCTGCATACATATAATCCTGTATCTGTTGGTCTATCAGGGCAATATTCCAGAGACTGATTTCATCCGCTTGACCATCCAAGTCAAAGTCCCAAGTTTGAAAATCCAGTGACCCAATTTTTAAAGGCACAGACACATTTGTAATTTGACCCGAAGCGGCTGTAATCCCTGCTTCCGCGCCATCTATATATAAGACTATGTTACTACCATCGTAGGTTAAGGCAAGATGATGCCAAGTTTCTGGACTAATGGAATTTTCGGCTGATTCTATGGTAAATACCCCACTCGCAGACCTTAACCGACCTTCTATTTTATAATTATTGAGCTGTAAAATATAAAAATCAGCATCCGATTCATTCCTAAAACCAAAAAAAGCATCAAAATCGGGCCATCCAGAATTTGTGTTACGTGGATACACCCATCCGCTAAGTGTCATCTGATCAGTGTTAGCTATCATTGCAGACGCATCGGTGACTTCAACGTAATCAGCTAAACCATCAAAATCCAAGGAATAAGAATTTTGCGCTTCAACAAAACATATTAATACAATATTTAATAATATAATAAATGGTGTTTTTTTTGTGGTAAGCATTTCAATTAAATAATGTTACATATCAGTGGGTACTATTCGTACTATATAAACAATACGGAATTATTCTACCAGATTAATATTACACCTCGCCAGTCCTAAATGTCCACAAACAAAAAACCTGGGGGGATTGGAGCTAATATGATGTAATAACAATGAGGTTACATTTTACCTTCTAAATCTGTTTTAATTATCTTTAGAAGATTAGTGGAATTATAATCCGTGTGTCGGGGGTTCGAGTCCCTCCTCCGCTACCAAGATATCTCTGATGAGAAACCCCACTATTTTGTGGGGTTTTTTGTTATATTTCATTTCTGGCTAATTTGCACAAATACACAATTTTTTGCATACTTTTTGGCTATATTTGGCTACGGGGCAAGGTTTTGCCGACGGAGGACATTTGGAATCATAATTCGCTTACTTTGACTGATGGAACTAAATAAAAGATTAATTGTTATGATAATAATAAAAGTAATTAGTGATCTTAGTTCATTATAGTATATTCATGTTCTAATCAAATTCTTTCAACAAACTATTAATTAAAAACAGTTAATTATGAAAACTTTTCTTCAAGTTTTTACCTTGGTCTTCTTCTTTATTTCCTGCATGAAAGATGAGGCATCGCATATAACCTTTTCAGGAAATATAAAAAATAATACTGAAAATATTCTAAAGGTCACAAACTATAATAGTACTCTTAAACAAGAGATTGATATCGATTCATCTGGCAATTTTAGCGGCCCAGTGGCTATCGAAGAAGATGGTTATTATTTTTTCCAGATAGGGAGATCTTACACAACTGTTAGATTTAAAAAAGAACATGATGTAAACGTTAGTATTGATGCAAACGACTTTTACAATTCAATGGATTATTCTGGGGAATTAAAAATTGAAAATAACTATAATGTAGCAAAATCTCTACTTAGAGCAAACCTTGTTGGTGATCCTAAAGAATATTTTGTTGTTCCGCTTAATGAGTTTTTGCCAAAAATCGAAAGAACTAGAGATACGTTATTTAGTTTACTTTCTAAATCGGAATTAAAACTGGAAGATAGAGAGTTGGAAAGAAAAATAATAGAGTATGAATATTTACAAACATATAATAATTATCAAAAATTCTACAACTACCACAAGAAAATAGATCCGACTCTACCGGACAACTATTATGACCCTATTATAAATATGGATATCGATGATAATGAAATTTTCAGATATTCAAGGGCATATAGAAATCTCATCATTGAACATTTTAGGCTATCATCCAAAAGAGCATTAGAAAAAGATCCAGACTTAAAAATAATAGATTTTGTCAAAAATAAAATCAGTGATATAAATAGCTTGGATATTCGGGAACAATTTGCCAGTATGTTAATAAGGCAAATGAATGAAGATAACACCACCCTTGATGAAGACTATGGTATTATTATGGGACTATTAACCACCGATAGAATGAAAGATAAGCTTACGCTGAGATATAACTCGGCTAAGTCTACTAAAACTGGATTCGCCTCAGTGGATTTTAATTATGAGAATTTTGATGGTGGAATGACATCTCTAGAGGATTTAAGAGGAAAATTACTGTATATTGATGTCTGGGCAACCTGGTGTGGCCCATGTCTTAAAGAGATGCCTGCTTTAAAAGAATTGATTAAAGAATATGCAGAAAAAGACATTGATTTTGTAAGTATTTCTATTGACTCCAAAAATGATTATGATAAATGGAGGAAAATGGTTCCGGAAAAAAATGTTGGTGGTATCCAGCTTTATGATGCTGAAGGTTTAAATTCAGACTTCATGAAAGCATTTAGTGTTGGCCTTATTCCTCGGTTTATGATGATTGATAGTGAAGGGAAAATTATCACAGCACAGGCACCCAGGCCTTCTTCCGATGATGTGCGGAAATTTATAGATGGGCATTTAGAAAAACCCAGAGTGATGAAACTCCCTAATATTTAAAGTGTGGCAATTATGAAGAAATTTTATAAAATTTGTTTTTATCTATACAAAATCAAGTTGGTTATTTAATACAGGCAAAAAAGATTATACTATTTTAATAGCCCAGACATTTAACATCAACCTAATATTCCACAAAGCAAAGCAAAATATTGGCTCTAAATTGGTTGAACTATATTGCACAACCTAGATAGTTGGTAACTGGGATTGCTATATTAGAATTTTAAATTTATCTTTCTAGTTTCCATGAAATAAAATGTGATGCTGGCAGATCTGCCAGCGGGGGTTTTTCCCCGGGTGCAAACGGGAATCAATTAATAAATAAAAAATTGTTATTACTGAAATAGACAAACTTGCATAAGCGCTGATATCCCCGTATTTTTATTGAATATGATGAAATATGGTTCAATCGCTGGCGGGGAAAAATCAACAGTCGAGGCAGCCTCTCTAATCCTGAAAAATGGTGGCAATGCTTTTGACGCCGCCGTAGGAGCAGTCTTCACCTCCATGGTATCGGAATATAATCTCACCGGTCCCGGCGGAGGAGGCGCTTTCTTGGCCTATCCAGAAAACTCTAATCCAATCCTTTATGATTTCTTTGTAGATACACCGCCGCCACAACCAGAAAAAGAGTTAGATTTTTTTAACATTCTGGTGGATTTCGGACCCAGCCAACAACAGTTTTATATAGGTCAGGGTTCAGTTGCTGTACCTGGAAATGCCGCCGGTCTTTTACATGTTCAACAAAAATTGGGACAACTACCGCTGAAAATTGTTTTGGAACCAGCAATGGAGACCGCCAGATCTGGGGTTATTCTTAACGAAGCCCAATCCTATCTTGTCAAGATTCTGGAACCGATCTTGACCCATTCTCACGAAGGGAATAAATTATTCAAACCAGACGGAAAACTATTAAAACAAGGTGACCGTTTTCAAAATCCTGCCTTTGCAGATCTGTTGGAAATACTTATTATCGAAGGAGCCAGATATTTCTATGAGGGAGATGGTGCAAAGATGATTCTTGAAACTATAGGAGAAAAAGGTCTCCTGACCAAAGAAAGCCTTACACAGTACAACGTGATCGAAAGAAATCCACTAAAAAGTAAGTTTCATGGAAAAACCATTTATACCAATCCGGCACCTGCAACCGGCGGTACACTGATCACCTTTTTCCTACAACTCCTGCAACAATCAAAATCTGCTTCCGCTTTTGATTTAATAAATCTTATAAAAGCTATGCAGGTCACTTCTATTGCCAGAAATGAAATCTGCCTTGATCCGGAAGATGAATTCCAGATATCTCAGGTATTGGAACCTAAGGTATTTAACCATTACCTGCAGTTATTCAATTCTGGAGACACTTCATTGAAAAATGAACAAAATCCCGCATCTCAGGGTGCTACAACCCATGTGAGTATTTTAGACAAGCAGGGAAATGCTGCCAGTGTCACCACTACCAACGGTGAAGGCTGCGGTTATGTCATCCCGGGAATGGGCACCATGCTAAATAATATGCTTGGCGAGGAGGATTTAAATCCGCAAGGCTTTCACCAGTGGCCATGGCAGAGGCGACTACCAACCATGATATCCCCTACCTTAGTCATGGGGAAAAAAGGAGTTGAAATGGTATTAGGCAGCGGGGGAAGTAATCGGCTTCGATCAGCAATCTCTCAGGTAATATTGAACTTTTTTGTTAAAAATATGGATCTTGAATCCGCCGTTTACGCTGCCAGAATTCATCTGGAAGGAAGTATTCTCCACTTTGAACCGGAAACAACATTGGAGTTATTACCCCAGAATTTTCAGCTACATCCATGGGATGAGATTAATCTTTTTTTTGGCGGCGTCAATGCAGTAACCCCTACTTCAGCAGTAGGTGATCCGCGACGTGGCGGTACTGGAACAATCTGCTAAAAGAATTCCCTATTTTTACATAATTGATTCATAATTCCAAAAGGTTCTAGGACAGATTTTCTGCTACTAAATCCGCCACATCTTTTACACGTATTTCACTCTGGTTTTCCGGTGTCATAGGCCCTAACCCCTGCTTCATCATTCCATAGCAAAAATTGCAACCTGTAACAACCGTATCTACCTTGGATTCAACTACCTGTTCTGCTCTCACCAAATGTGTACGTCCTTTTGTCTCTTTTTTCCACCATAAAGCACCTCCCGCTCCACAGCATAAAGTTTCACGTCCATTTTCATCCAATTCCTGAAAATCAGACGTTACAGCCTTAATAGCCGTTCGAGGTTCATCCACAATATCCAAAATTCTAGATAGATTGCACGGGTCATGATAAGTTACTTTACCATTCTCACTCATCTGAACCTTTATTTTTCCTTCTTTAATCAATCGTCCTAAAACCTGAGTATGGTGCTCAACGGTATAATTAATTGAACTATATTTTGCATATTCTTTGCTTAGGTTTACAGCACAATGGGGACAAAGTGTGACAACTTTTTGAGCTTCTGAAAGTTGATCTAAGTTATGTTCCCGTAACATAGTATAGGTAAGTTTATCTCCCAAACGATTTGCAGGATCTCCAGAACATTGTTCATCTTTTAATACACCATATGTGATCCCTACCGTGTCCAAAATTTTTGTAAAGTTCTCCACAGAATGATGAAAATCAGGGTCCATTCCATGCCGAGCAAAACAACCTAGCCAAAGAACATATTCCTTGTCTTCTGTATATACAGGTAATGAATCTGCAAAAGCACTAACTGATGCTCCTTCTGTATTGCCTGTTTCTTGGAGATTAGTGAATAATTTCTGGTACTCTTGTGGAACCCTTCCTTCAACAAGGACTTCCAGCCTTCTTATTTCATCAGACTTTTCAACATGATTTCCCACTGGACATATTTCTGTACAGGCTTGGCAGGTGGTACATTCCCAACCAGCTTCAACGTTGATGCGGTCTAATACAGCTACATCTTTTTCTTCCAACAAAGGTTCACGTAAATCCAGGATAAAATGATGTTTAGGATCCAAAAGACCGCCGCCACGGTTTGCTGGACATACATCCGTGCAGCGCCCACACTCCACACAGGAAAAAATATCAAGCGCCTGATTTTTTGTAAGTTTTGTTAAGTCAGAGAGCATGACATCTAGTTCATCCTCATCTCCTTCCAGATCAATGTGTACTGGAGTATGCTCAGGCTGGCTGAAAGGACGGAAAAATATATTAAAAGGCCCCAACACCAAATGAAGATGCTTGCTTCTGGGAATCAGAAAAAGGAAGGCTAGGATCACGATGCTGTGAACCCACCAATTAATTTTCCAGGCCAAAGGCGAAATATTGGTTTCTCCAATAATATATGTAATCATTAAAACCACAATGAATAAGGCTACCAGCCCTGATGTTGGGGAAATTTTACCCAATACTTTTGGGCGGGTAATGAATCTGCGATAGGCCAGAAAAAGTATACCTATGATCACCAGTACAGCAAAAGGGATTACAATGTAGGAATATGCTATATGAGCTTTTTCAGATAGGATTGGTTTGTGAAGCCCAATAGCAAAATGATCAATCGTTACAAGCCCAAATATTAGAAAACCCCAAAAAACGAAAGCGTGTGCTAATCCGGGCCAAGGACGTTCTCGTATCACTTTTTCCTGAATTATCACTTCCATGAAAACACGATAAATCCGTTCTAGGAAACGGTCTAGAGGCAAAGACCTAGTTCCCTTAGAAATTATTGCGACCCGGCGGGCAATCTCAAAACCGAACGAGCCCAGAGCAGCCAGCATCAAGCTGGCTAATATTAATTTTTCAACGGGAAAGAATATAATAGAGTGCATTCGCCCTATAATTTATTCTTGGAGTGCTTCAAGAAGCTTGGGTATGATATCCAGGATATCGCCGATTACCGCATAGTCTGCAATTTCGAAGATGGGTGCTTCAGAGTCTTTATTAATAGCCAGGATATTCTTAGATCCTTTCATTCCCACTACGTGCTGGATGGCGCCGGAAATGCCCAAGGAAAAATATAATTTAGGTGCAACTGTTTGTCCTGAGCTGCCTACTTGACGGAAAGAATCCATCCAACCAGAATCAACCACCGGTCTGCTGGCTGATACTTCTGCTCCCAGTGCTTTGGCCAGATCAAAAACCATAGGTATATTTTCTTCCTTTTCTATACCTCTTCCTACAGAAATAATAAAATCAGCGTTCTCCAGATCAACATCACCTGCATCTTCCTGAAAAGGCTCTTCAGTTATTGAACGAACTATAGAGGAATCCAGGTTTATTTCCATGGGCTGAATATTACAGGAACCCGGCAATAAATCATCATCACTAAATGCAGCGGATTGGAAACTCAAGATACACATATCTTTGGAAGCAGAAATAGTAGCATTCAATTTTGCATTCAAAACCTGTTTTACAAAACGATTGCTATTCAATGCCACAATATCAGGTATAAATGGTATATCCAGTTTGGCACTTACCCTGGGCATAAAATCTCTTGTCTGGTATGTGTGACCCGCTATAATAATATTGGGTGATTCAGATTCAATCACTTGCTTAACAACTTCAGTATATCCATCTGCATTATATGAAGATATCAGATCGTGCTTTACTGTAATCACATATTCAATATCAATATTAGTCAATTCACCAGCCATAGAATCAGCATTTTTACCTAAAGCAAGCGCCGATACTGTCCCACCAATTTTCTGTGCTCCAGCAATAGCCTCCCTGCTCATACGGTGCAATGATCCGTGATTATCTTCCAAAACAACTAAAATATCCATGGCTTATAAAACTTTCACATCGGATTTTAGAATTTCTATAATACGTGCGACCGCCGTATCCGAATTTCCTTCAATCACTTCCGTTTTTTTGGTCGTCTGGGGTACAAAAACTTGTTCAATGGTTTGAGCCCTTTTAACAATTTGATGCTCAGCTTCTGGTATAACCCTTATCTCTTTTTTCTTGGCACCCATTATCCCTTTTAGCGAGGGATAACGAGGTGTGTTCAGTCCCGATTGAATACTGATGGAAGACGGCAGGGGAAAATTCACCCATTGGAACCAACCTGATTCAAGCTCACGCTTAACGCGAATCTGCTCATTCAATATTTCCGTTTCCACAACCAGTGTTGCCGTAGCCATTCCCAGCAGTTCACCAATCAGAATTCCTGTCTGGCCCATCCCCGTATCATCTGACTGTAAACCACTTAAGACTAAACTAAAATTCTCATCTTTTAACACAGATGCAAAACTCTTTGCAATAGATAAAGGATCAGTTTCGATCTGACCATCTTCTTTCAAATGAATACCTCGATCTGCTCCCTTGGCAAGTCCTTCACGGATAACCTTTCCCACCCGCTCTGGACCCATACTGACCGCTACCACTTCTCCTTCCCCAATCTTTTCTTTTATAAGCAGCGCTTCTTCCAAGGCATAATTATCCGGGGGATTCATACTGTAGGTTACCTGTGCTTCATCTAACCACAGTTGATCCTTATTTAGTGGGAGAGGTGATTCTGAACCAGGTACTTGTTTAATCAGTACAGCAATTTTCATCATAAGGTATTCTGGTAAGGATTTAAAAGAGGAAAATGATTAATTTGGCATGTGAATTTAATTAATATTAACGTTTGTCATCAATTACGATGAATCAAATAGTCAAAGCTATAATACTAAATGGTGTTTTCTTTTTTGGTAGTATTCTTTTTTTATATTGTCTCTGGATCCTCTGGGGTAGATGGAGTATAAGGAAAAAAGATTAACAAAATTATAAAAGCTCTTAAAAAGAAAAAGGCTTTGAAAAAAATAACTGTTGTTTTATCTTCGACCCGCATGAGGTGAGAGATACACCTTTCAACATAGATAACCAAAGGAAAATCATATGTTTAAATTGATAAAAACTTTTATACCATTCGGCTTTATATTCGTTCTCTGTTACTCTCAGAGTATACAGGGTAATGTTACCTGTAATAGTGCAATAGTAGAATATACTTATGTAGTCAGGGCAATGGAGAGCCCTGAAGATAGTGCAAGGAACAGTACATATAAGGTTACAGCATCTTGGCCGAGTTCTGCTGCTGCTGCTGCTGGTCAGGGATTCACACGTACTCTATTAGAATATTCTATCGGTGATACTGTTACGACCAGACTTGTCCCACTTGTCAATGAGCAATTACTAGCATTCGCAGGCGTTGCATTAGATGTGGATTTGAATGATGATGGTAACTTCACCATAAATGAAGGCAGCACTTATCCAACCACTGAAGCTGATAATTGTTCTACTTATTCAGTTGTACCTGCAGTATCTGAAGATGGTACTTGGACTAGCAGTCCAGGCTTTACTCATCCAGATGATCCATTAAGTTATTCTATGGGTTGGGGCATTTCATTTTCATCCGTATTTGCACAGTTTGGCGCAGCAGATCTTGTGGGTGGTCAATATGGAGTAGACTATGGTGTTGGAACTGATATGGAAAATTGGGGAATGGTAACTGTCAAATACGCAGATACAGCTCATACACAACCTATGAATTTAGAGATCTTCTGGGAAGCGCATGATGGTACCGCAAGCGGATTAGGAGTGAATGATGATGGTCAAAAAAATGATTTTCTCGGAGTCCCAGTTTCACCTGCTGATACAGTAACCATTGGCAATATGGAAGCATATTTAGCGTACGTGCATCCTGATACATCGCTCTGGTATAATTTAGGTTGGACAGGCAGTGATGATAATTTTTCCACCCCAATTCTAGGTGGGAAAGGGCATCCGATTGACCCTAACAACCCAGACTCATACGAAATAAATCCTATTAATGGTGATACAAGTTCAGCTGGTACAGTTACAGTAAATAATGGGTATCTGTTTGACCCCGTCGGTGGAGATGGTGTCCCTTTCAATGGAGATGAACCTCTGGCGGCAACAGGATATTTCTTTACCTACAATTTTCTAGAAGCTAATCAAGTTTTTAGTACCGTATTTAATACAGCTTTACAGACAACAGGAGATCTTCAAGGATCCTTAACAGCTGCTGCTGACTCAGTAGCATTCATTTATCTTGACGCAACATATTCTGCTGCTATAGGCGCATCTGTTGGGCAGGCACTGGCTAATGAATATAATGGTTGCTTAGGTACGGGTGCTTCTGCTGACCAATGTGCAGCTATCTTTCAAAAAGGTCCACCTATGACGCTCACAGGCGTTATAACAACATGCAGTGATTCTGTATCATATGATACATGTGGTGTAGATGATTCAGGCTGGGATTATAACCCAACAGATGAAACTGGTCGAATGGTTTTTGAAGTTGATAATAGCTGTATCCCCGATAACACAACCCAACGAGTTAGAACAAATTGGACATATACTGCAAGTGCAGATGTAGATGAGGATGTGCCAATTGTAAATAAATTCACGGTACAGGGGAATTATCCCAATCCATTTAACCCGGTAACAAAGATTCGGTTTTCCACTGAAAAAATATCAGATGTGAAAGTAACTATTTACTCTATACTGGGTGAAGAAGTAGCTGTGACTCATGATGGTCAGTTATCTGCAGGTACTTATGATATTACCTGGTTTGGCAGAGACTATAACGGGAAAAAAGTACCCAGCGGCGTATACTTCTATGAAGTGAAATCCGATAGTCGAATCCAAAAAGGTAAAATGTTGCTATTAAAATAATCTATATTAAAAAATAGTATAAATTGTTTTATAATAAACAGCCTCGTTTTTTCGAGGCTGTTTGTTTTTTGGGGTAAATCATGAAATGGCATCTATCATTTCTTTTCATATTTATATCTTCGCTCCATGCTCAATATGGAACGATTAATGGTAAAGTACTAGACTCATCCAATAACTCACCACTGATAGGAGCGAATGTTATCCTTGAGGGTACCACACTGGGCTCAGCTACTGACACAAAGGGAAAATATCAAATCCAAAAGATTACCCCTGGAACCTATACTATCCTAGCATCTTATATAGGTTACCAAGCTTACAAAGAAAAAATAGTTGTTCTTGGTGAAAAGATTACAACTATAAATCTTCGCCTACAGCCAGAAGCAATTGAAATGGAAACCTATGTCGTAACTGCATCTAGACGAAGGGAGCGAATAGAAGATGCACCTGCAGCAATATCTGTTATCTCTAAGACAGAAATTAGAAGAGAGAGTAATACAAATCTTGGCGATTATCTTAAAGGTACAAAAGGTATTGATTTTACTCAATCTGGAATCGATAGTTATAATATGACAGCAAGAGGATTTAATTCTTCTTTTAATTCTCGGTTACTAACTCTTACAGATGGTCGTATGGCTAATGTTCCATCCCTGAGATTAACAGCATATAATGTTATTCCTGTTTCCTTCGAAGACGTGGAGCAGATAGAAGTAGTTCTTGGTCCAGCTTCCGCGCTGTATGGACCTAATGCACATAGTGGTGTATTAAATATCGTTACAGCTTCTCCGCTTAAGTCAACTGGAACTAGTATAAATATTCAGGGGGGATTATTAAACCAGACTGATACGGATCTATTAAAAAAAATGACATTCAGAACTGCAAAAAAGTTTGGGAATATTGGAATAAAAATATCAGGTGTTGCCCTCGCAGGTCAGGATTGGACACATTTTAATGAGGATGAATTTGAAGGTCATGATCCAGTTTTTATTGGACGACCAAATCTAAAGCATGATAGATTGGATCGGGGAGGCAGACTAGCTCCTCAAAGTGATAATAATCCAATTTTTACTGAAGCGATGATTGATCATGTAAAGGGTGCGGATGAATCCTGGATTGGATACTATTGGGGAGATTATATATCCACCGTTGGTGGAGAAGATGGTTCACCAGTTATAACTCAAGATATGATAGATAAGGCAGTCGATGACGATTTTAATAGATATACTTTAGAAAATGGCAGAGTTCTCTGGTTTGTGACACAAGATAAACTTGGAAATATCTATGCAGATGGGATAGATAACGATGGAGATGGATATATTGATGAACAAATTGATATAGGAATTGATGATGAAGAAGAAGCCTGGGTAGATGGTGTGGATAATGATAATGACGGACTTGTAGATGAAGTTGACGAGCTTGGGAGTGCTTGGCTAGATCGATTTGGAAGCACAACGAATCTTTCAAATTTAGATCCTTCAACTACGGTTTACTCATCTCCTGATTCGACATGGAGCGTTGTTGATCCTTATCATAAATATGGTTTTGGAAATTATACTTATGATTCTAATGGCAATATTGTATTCGATACAAATAATAATGGTATTTATAATGATAGCTGGGGTTCAAATGGTTTGGATGATGATAATGACTGGGGGCCATATAAAGATGAATTAGGAAACGCCTATAATATACCATTTGAACCCTTT
Source organism: uncultured Fidelibacterota bacterium (assembly GCA_913043235.1). Taxonomy (GTDB): domain Bacteria; phylum Fidelibacterota; class Marinisomatia; order Marinisomatales; family UBA1611; genus UBA2134. Next base: position 39,807 of record CAJWLO010000007.1, on the reverse strand, counting down.
ACAGATCTCAACGGGAATGGTATGTATGATGCCGATGTTTCAGAAAATTATGCAGATTTTTTTGGTACAGAAATTTTATTGGATTTCGGTTTGGATGGCATTCCTGCCATTGATGCAAATGATGACGGTGATTATGATGATGAGGGAGATATACCACCTGATTATGGAGAGGGAAATGGAGTTTGGGATGGAGAAACATTTGAAAATTTAAATGGTAATACCGAAATAATTGACGGAGAAACTCATCCAATATGGGATATTTTTTCAAATAATGACTTGGATGGAGATGGTCAACCAAGCCCAGGTGAAAATGGAGTTGATGAATTTGATGAAAAGGATTTTGTTATAAATTATGGTGGTCTTAGCAGTATTTACAGAGATGCAAACGATGATGGGATTGAAGATTTCCCAGAATTCAAAGTTCGAAATTATCGATATGATCTGCGCATGGATTGGGAACCGAATTCTGATCTCACTTTAAGTCTATCTCATGGATTTGCATGGGCACGAAATATCAATATAACTGGAATTGCACGATATCTGGCAGATGGATGGGTATATCGTTATTATCAAGGACGCTTAAGATGGAAGAATCTCTTTTTCCAAACATACATGAATTCCAGTTATTCCGGAAAATCAGACAGGCCTACCCGCAACCTAGCTACAGGAAGCATTATCTATGATCGATCAAAAAAATTCAGTGCGCAACTTCAACATGTAAATGAATGGAAGAATGGGGATATTCGTTTTGTGTGGGGTCTTGATTATTTCTTAACTATGCCTGATACAAGAGGAACGATACTTTCTGATAAAAATTATACTGATAAGCGCGATAATAATGGGAATGGAGAATCTGGATCTCCCTATATATTTGATGATAAAAATGATAATACTTGGTATGATGATGGAGAAGGGTATACAAGATGGAATACAGATGATTTGTTACAATTTTCAACACCCTTGAGTTCTTCAGAAAATGATGCTGTTCTAGGTGCCATTGCCGATGGACTGGATAATGATGGTGATAGTGACGATTATGATGATCTAAATGGTAATGGAATACCAGATTATATCGATTCAAATGGAAGTGGTGAATATGAACAAGGTGAAATGGTTGAACCAGGAGTCAAATGGCTTGGGGGACAAAAGTTTTTAGTTTATTCAGATAAACTAGACAATGATAATGATGGGAAAATAGATGAGAATATTGATGAAGGAATTGATGAAGCAGCAGAAGATAATCGTTATACAGTGAATGAACTTGGTGCTTATTATCAAATTAATTATAAATTGAATCCTAAATTGGAATTAATTCAGGCGACTCGATTTGATATACATGACCGTCTTACAGACATGGTTCAATTCAATAATCAAGGGCCTGGAAAGGGATATAGTCCGTTTGATTGGAATTTTAATTTCGATAAAACTGATGGGCTCCAGCTTTCACCAAAAATTGGTTTAGCTTATAAGCCAAAGGAGAATCAGAATTTTAGGCTAACTTGGGCAACAGCCTTTAACACTCCTACTAATCAAGCGTTATTCTTAGATATTTTTGTTACTCGTGTTTCTGTATTTAAAGTATATGCTAGAGGGGCTGATGGTGGTTATGTTTTCCCAAGAGATAGTTTGGGAAATCCATACTATTATAGACCATATGAAGGATATTATGAACCAGTAGATACAAGCAATACGATTTACTTCTACCCTTCAACTGATCCAAAAATTGAAGGGTTTTATGGTCAAACAGTAAATGATCTACCTGAAATTAAACCTGAAATTGTTAAGTCTTGGGAATTTGGTTACAAGGGCAGACTGAGCAATTTATTATTTGGGACTCTCGATATTTATACTAGTCATTATAGTAGTTTTGTCAGTCCAGTGACTTTCATTACACCTATTGTTATTCAGAAATCAGTACTTGAAACAGATTATGATGGAGATAATATCATAAATACAATTGAAAATATATCTAATAATATAATCACCGATAAAGAAGACTATGACGAATCATTTAATCACTGGCGTGGTGCAATTGAAGGAATAACTGCTATGGATACAATTCCAGGATACACTCCCCCTGTAGTTGTAGGATATATCAATTATGGAGAAGTGGATATGTGGGGCCTAGACGCAAGTTTAACAGCAATGTTAAACCTCGAATGGTCATTAGACCTTACATACTCTCATCTTGGCATGACAGAATTTCTTAATCCAATCACAAATTCTGTTGATCCAATAAATGCTCCCAGGCATAAAGGTGGAATGAAATTAAAGTATAGCCCTCGAAGATGGCCATTTACTTGTTCATTGAATGCTCGCTATGTAGATGGTTTTAAGTGGTCATCAGGAATCTATTTTGGTGATATTAAACCCTATACAATATTGGATCTTCACGCTGGATATGAATTCAACAAACATATAAAAGCCAATTTTACAGTCAATAACCTTTTTAATCATTTTCATACAGAAATAGTTGGTGGTCCATCTCTTGGGCGTATTGTTTTAATTCGTCTGCAGACAAAATTTTAATTCTAAGAAAAGCAAGATCTACAGAAAAATTTTCTCTATGAGCTTGACTCTTTGACAAAATAAGTAATCTATTTTTCGCCATTACTAATTTCCTTTAATAATACTTTATAATATATTTATTGCATACTTACGTTATCGTAATATAAATTACTATAACGTCATTATGGAAGTAGAAAATATATTTACAGTTCCAGAACTAGCAAAACAGCTAAATCTAACAGAAAGAGCTATTAGGTTCTATGAATCCAAGGGGTTGATAGCACCAAAGCGAGCAGGTAACATTCGTATATTAAACTATAAAGACCGGGCTAGGCTGATTATCATAAAAAGGGCTAAAAAGCTTGGCTTTTCATTAAACGATATAAAAACATATTTAGATCTTTATGATGTGGATCACAAGCACGAAAAACAGGCAAAGGTTGCTTTGAAAGGCATTAAAAAACGTCTTGAACAATTAAAAGATCAACAAAAAGAAATAAAAGTGATCATTTCTGAATTGAAAAAACTCGAAGCTCAGATCGAAAGCACCAATAATTAGAAGAGTTTAAATAGAAAATAATTATGGCCTTTAAATATGAAAAAGATGACCAAAATATTGTCACTCTAATTATGGATATGCCGGGACGTTCGGCAAATGTAATTAATGAAAAGTATTCTTTATCGCTCTTAGATAATGTTAGAAAACTTGAAGCTGAAGAAAACTTAAATGGTGTAATCATTACTTCAGCAAAGAAAACTTTTCTAGCAGGAGCGGATCTTGATATGCTTTACAGACAGGAAGATCCTAAGGCTTGCTTTGAATTGGTTGAAGCAGGTAAAGCCATCATGCGTCGATTGGAATTAATTGATAGACCTGTAGTAGCTGCAATTAATGGTACCGCATTAGGTGGAGGTATGGAACTCGCTCTATGTTGTAATTACAGAATTGTACTAGATAATCCAAAAGCAAAATTTGGGTTCCCTGAGGTTGGTCTAGGTATTCTACCTGGGGGTGGAGGTCTTGCTCGCCTTCCAAGGTTGATTGGTATTGAAGCATCCCTCCCACTATTAATGGAAGGTAAACAAATTAATGTAGCAAGAGCTGTTGAGAATGGGCTTATGGATAAAATCACTTCATCACATGAAGAAATGATGGATAAGGCGCGTGATTGGATTTTAAATAATCAAGGCTGCAAACAGCCATGGGATAAAAAAGGATTCAAATTCCCTGGAGGTAATGCTCAAAATCCTAAAATTGCCAAAATATTAGCTGTTGCAACAATTATATTAAAGAAAACTACTAGAGGCAATTATCCCGCACCAGAAGCCATCCTTCGTGCTGTAGCTGAGGGATCTGTAGCGGATTTTGACACTGCTAGCAGAATGGAATCACGATTTTTTGTTTCTTTGGCAACTGGTAAAGTATCCAAGAACATGATGCAAGCTTTATGGTTTCAATTGAATGAGATTAATTCAGGTGCCAGCAGACCATCTGAAATTGAACTTACTACCACAACAAAAGTTGGTGTACTAGGATCTGGTCTTATGGGGCATGGAATAACTTACGTTACTGCACTTGCTGGTATGGAAGTAATTATGACTGATGCAACACAAGAGATTGCCGATAAAGGATTAAGCCGTATACGATCTATAATAGAAGGAGGCATGAAAAGAGGTATAGTAACCAAACAAAAAATGGAAGAAACACTAAATAAGATTATAGCAACAAATGATTATGCCAAGCTCGATGGGTGTGATTTAATTATCGAAGCAGTTTTTGAAGACAGAGAATTAAAAGGAAAAGTAACAGTTCAGGCAGAGAGTTTTATGGACAAAGCTGGGGTGTTTGCATCAAATACATCAACAATCCCCATTACTGGTCTAGCAGAAAAATCATCACACCCTGAATGTTTTATTGGTATCCATTTTTTTTCACCGGTACATAAAATGAAACTAGTAGAAATTATTAAAGGAGAAAAAACTAGTCCTGAAACTCTTGCAAAGGCTTTCGATTATGTAAGAAAAATTCGAAAAATCCCAATTGTGGTAAATGACAGTCGAGGCTTTTATACATCACGAGTATTTGAAAGATATACATGTGAAGGAATGGCTATGCTATATGAAGGTCAAAATGCTCAAGCTATTGAAGACGCAGGTAGACAGGCAGGTTACCCTGTCGGCCCTCTTGCAGTTATTGATGAGATTAATATTAGTCTTGCAGCTCATATTCGGGGACAGACTCGGAAAGACTTAGAAGCTGAAGGAAAAGAAATCATAAAAGGTCCATGGGACCCTGTAATTGACTTAATGATAGAAACTGTTAACAGAATTGGTCGTGCTGGGTCTGGTGGATTTTATGAATATCCAGAAAAAGGGAAAAAATATTTATGGTCTGATATTGAGAAGTACTTCCCTCTTTCTAAAAATCAGTTATCTAAGGAAGAGATGATGGACCGGTTTTATTTTGCTCAAGTAGTTGAAACAATTCGATGCTATGAAGAAGGTGTATTAACTTCAATTGCTGATGCAAATATTGGTAGCATTTTTGGTTGGGGTTTTGCTGCTTTTAAAGGAGGAACTCTTCAGTTTGTAAATGACTACGGTGTAACCGCATTTAGAGATCGAACTAAGGAATTGGCTGAAAAATATGGAGAACGTTTTAGTCCTCCAAAACTTTTAGAAGAAATGGCTGAATCAGGGAAAACATTCTAAATATTATTTAATAAATGCTTGATCGATCATTAATTAATAAAAAATATCCTCCTTTAACTTTTGATGTGGAGAAACAACGTCTTAGATTTTTTGCAATAGCTACTGGACAAAAAGATCCAGTATATTTTGATGAATCATTCGCAAAACAAAGAGGTCACCCTTCCCTGCTTGCACCTCTAACCTTTTTAACAACAGTAGGAAATGAGCAAGACAATCCATTCCAATATATTGCTGATCTTTCTATAGACATTGGAAAGATTCTACATGCTGGTCAGTTATATAAATATCATAAACCGATTTATGCGGGAGACATTATTACCATGGAAAGTCAAATTGTAGATATGTATGACAAAAATAATGGTGCCCTTCAGTTTGTAGAATTTGAATCTATATATACTAATCAAGACAAATTCATCGTTGCAGAATCATTATCTACATTAGTAGTTCGATAAAATCATGATTAAGTGGAACTATAAATTTGCAAAAGTGGGTGATAGTATACCTGAATTGATGATAAAACCCATTTCCCGAAAAACGCTTGCCCTATACGCTGGAGCTTCTGGTGATCATAATCCAATTCATATTGATTTAGATTTTGCAAAACAATCTGGTTTTCCCGATGTGATTGCTCATGGTATGCTAATCATGAGTTATCTAGGTCGGGCATTGACAGATAATATTGATCAAATAAATATCAAAGAATATGGTGTACAATTTTCATCTATTACTAATATTGGTGATATACTTGCTTGCAGTGGATCAGTAACAGATGTCAATAAAAGGGATGACAAAAAATTATTAAAGATTGATTTGAATGTTTCAGATCAAAATAAGGATAATAAATTGATAGGTTATTCTATTATAGAGTTTTAATAATGGCTAATAAATCAGAAAAAATAAACAACCATTTAACCAAGCATGCTGGTGTTGAATTCCCAATTATATGTGGTGCAATGTATCCTTGCTCTAATCCTGAACTTGTAGCGGCTGCTTCTCAAGGTGGTGGAATAGCGATTGTTCAGCCTGTCAGCATGACATTTGTACATGGCTATGATTTGAGAGAAGGTATAAAATATATTCGGACTCTTACAGATAAACCTATTGGGTTTAATGCCCTCATCGAAAAAGGCAGTAAAAAATATTTAGATCGTATGTCAGCCTGGATAGATATAGCAATTGAAGAAGGAATACGATTTTTTGTGACATCTCTTGGTAAACCAGATTGGGTATGCGAAAAAGTTCATCAGGTTGGTGGTTATGTTTACCATGATGTAACTAATCGTCACTGGGCACAAAAAAGCCTAGACTACGGGGTTGATGGACTCATTTGTGTAAATAATCGAGCTGGAGGACATTTAGGTCCTGATTCTATGGAAACCATGTATGATGAAATTCATAACCTAGGACTTCCACTTATTTGTGCAGGTGGAATTGGAAGTAAAGATGAATTATTAAAAGCAATTAAAATTGGCTATGATGGAGTTCAAATGGGGACAAGGTTTATTGCAACCACAGAATGTAACACACATGAAGATTATAAAGATGCAATCGTTCAAGCATCCGAGAATGATATCGCTTCAACTACAAGGCTTACCGGTGTCCCAATTTCAGTTATTAAATCCAATAATTATCAAAAAGAGAACTCATGGCTTTTTCAAAAATTGCTCAATAGTAGATTTAAACACCGAGCTAGAATGATTTTAAATCTTAATTCATTTATACGTTTAAAATATTTGACAAAAAAGAATAATTCAAAAAATATTCAAAAAAAGAAACAATATTACTCTGCAGGAAAAAGTGTGCAGACAGTAAAAAGTATCGATTCTGCAACTGCAATTATGCGCCATCTTGGAGAATCCTTAGTGATTCAAGAGAATTAATCCAAGATTAGAATTATGAATAACGAGAAAAAAATTAGAATTGGTTGTGCTTCTGCATTTTGGGGTGACACATCTACTGCTGCAAAACAACTTGTAGAAAAAGGGAATCTAGATTATCTAGTTTTTGATTTTCTGGCAGAAGTTACCATGTCTATACTGGCTGGGGCGAAAATGAAAAACCCTGAAATGGGTTATGCTTTTGATTTTGTAAAACAGATGAAACCGCTCTTGAAACAAATCAAAGAAAAGAAAATTAAAGTGATCTCAAATGCAGGAGGGATTAATCTTCATTCATGTAGATCTGTATTAATTCAGGAAGCTGAAAAAGCAGGAATAGATTTAAACATTGCAGTTGTTCAAGGTGATAATCTGATTGAAGAATTAACTCGATTTAAAGAATTAGGTATTACAGAAATGGAGACCAATAAACCGATTCCAGATACATGTCTTAGCATCAATGCTTATTTGGGAGCACCAGGAATTGTAACTGCGCTTGAAAATGATGCTGATATTGTAATTACTGGCCGTTGTGTTGATAGTGCATTGACCCTCGCGCCATTAATGCATGAGTTTAAGTGGACTGATTGTGATTATAATCTACTTGCTAGCGGTAGTCTTGCCGGCCATATTATTGAATGCGGTGCCCAGTGCACTGGAGGCAATTTTACTGATTGGCAAGATGTAGAAGGATTCGATAACATGGGTTTCCCCATTGTTGAAGTCTATCCTAATGGTGAATTTATTGTTTCCAAGCCGGAAAATACCGGCGGACTAGTGAATTTTGGAACGGTTTCAGAACAATTTTTATATGAGATTGGAAACCCCACTGAATATATTTTACCCGATGTTGTTTGTGATTTTACTCATGTAATTATTGAAGATCTTTGTAATAATCAAGTCTTGGTAAAAGGGGCAAAAGGTTGTTCACCTTCTGATCAATACAAGGTTTCGGCGACTTATATGAATGGCTACCGTATTGCCGGAACTCTGGTTATTGGTGGAATGCAGGCTAAGGAAAAAGGTGAGCGGATTGCTAATGCAATCATAAAAAAAACTAGTCGGATTCTTGTTGAAAATGGTTTTGAACCATACAAGTATACATCTTTTGATCTTCTAGGTACCGATTCAATATACGGTCCCAGAAATTCCAGTGATGATTCTAGAGAAATTGTATTGAGACTTATGGCAACACACTCTGAAAAAAATGCACTAACAATATTATCCCGAGAAATGGCACAAGCAGCAACAGGAATGACCCCAGGTGTTATGAATTATCTTGGTGGCAGACCTAGTGTCTCTCCATCTATTCATTTATTTTCTTTTTTACTACCAAAAGATCAAGTATCCGTTGAAATTAATCTTAACAATAAAACATTCAAGGTCAATATTGCAACCGCAGGCGGATACACAGCTCCACAAGAAAATAAACATTCAGAAGTTTTGGATTCTATCTTGGATACAAACATATCAGTATCTTTAATAAAAATCGCATTTGCCCGTAGCGGAGATAAAGGAGATCATGCAAACATTGGTGTAATCGCAAGGAAGCCAGAATACCTTCCTTATATTCAAGCTGCACTAACATCCAAATCAATCGCTCAATATTTTAATCATAACTTAAAAGGAACGGTAGAATGCTGGGATGTTCCAGGAATCAATGGATTAAACTTTCTTTTGAAGAATGCGCTTGGTGGTGGTGGTATGGCAAGTTTAAATATTGATCCTCAGGGCAAGGCATATGCTCAACAGTTACTCGAATTTAAAATACCAGTAACGGAAAAAATTGCCAATGAGGTAAATGCTTTATGAACATAAATAATATTGTCTTGATATGATTCAAGTAATCAATGATTTAATGAAATATGAGGATGGTATTAATGAATTTTTAAATTCCATGAAACTGGAAGATTGGACTAAAAAAACAGATTTAAATAATTGGACTTCATGGGATATTATCGACCGCATTCATTATTTTGATATAGTCTCATTAGCTACATTAGGTGAAAAAATAAATTTGATGATAAAAAAACATGTTGATAGACGCTTTTAATAATGGAAAGATGTTCATTACCCAATATTTTTCTCGTCCACTCATGGATCCACCACAGGCTGGTAGAAGAGAGATAATAATACAATAACCAAAAGGATTAAAAATGCCACAATTTCAATCAAAAATAAATCCCCAATCAAAACAATTTTCTCAAAACCATGCAGCAATGATGAATTTGATCGAAAAAACGGAAATTCTGGTCCAAAGAGCAAAAGATACATCAGATAAAAAACGCTCCCGTTTTGAGGAGCGAGGACAACTCACACCCAGTAACCGACTGACAGCTCTACTGGATCCTAATTCTGAATTTGTTGAACTTTACAATATGGCAAACTATCTGGTGGATGATCCAAATCCAGAAACAAGCATCCCCGGAGGAAATATTATTACCGGGATTGGTTTTGTTAGTGGCGTACGTTGCCTGATAATGGTGGATAACAGCGGTATAAGTGCTGGAGCAATTACGGGCAAAACTGTAGATAAGGCACTGGGCTGCATTGATGTTGCCATGAAACAAAAATTGCCATTTATTCACCTCGTGGAAAGTGCCGGGGTCAATTTATTGAACTACACAGTAGACTTATGGGCCCAAGGCGGTGGAATATATTATGGGAAAGCAAAATTAAGTGCCGCGGGGATACCTGTTATTGCTGTACTTCATGGATTATCCACTGCGGGCGGTGCTTACCAACCAGGAATGAGTGATTACGTGGTTGGGGTTAAAAATAATGGTATGGCAGCTCTGGCTGGTCCTGCGTTATTGAAGGCCGCTACTGGCGAGGATACAGATAAAGAAGAACTAGGTGGTTCCCAGATGCATTCTGTCATTACCGGTTTAGTAGAATATTTAGCAGATGATGATTCTCATGCATTAAAAATAACCCGTAATCTGGTGAGTCGATTGAACTGGAAGACCCGCTGCAATTTCCCCAAAAGAAAAAATTTTCGAGAGCCTGCCTACAGCATAAATGAAATTCCCGGCATTGTTCCAGAAGATTTTATGCGAGGTTATGATATAAAAGAGGTGATTGCCAGAATAACGGATAACTCAGATTTCATGGAAATTAAGCCAGAGTATGGACTCACAATGATTTGTATCCAAGCCGAAATCGAAGGATATTCAGTTGGTATTCTTGGTAATAATGGGCCTATAGATACCAATGGCGCTACCAAGGCAGCGCATTTTATACAACTTTGTGATCAGGCCGATATACCATTAATATTTTTGAATAATGTAACTGGGTATATGGTTGGGAAAAAATATGAACAAGATGGGATGATCAAGCATGGTGCCAAAATGATACAGGCCGTTTCCAACGCCAGAATACCTAAAATTACATTATATATAGGTGCCAGTTTTGGTGCTGGCAATTATGGCATGTGTGGTTATGCCTATAAGCCTGATTTTCTATTTTCATGGCCAAATGCAAAAATTGGGGTCATGGGTGGTAAACAAGCTGCTTCTACAATGCGAACAGTAATGACTGCATCTGCCAAACGGAAGGGACAAGAAATTGATGATGAAAAAATGCATGAACAGGAAAAACAGATTATAAAACTTTATGATGAGCAATCAGACATTTATTATGTCTCAGGTCGTGTTTTAGATCAAGGAATTATTGATCCCAGAGATACAAGAAAAGTTTTAGCTTTTGTTTTAAAAACCTGTTTAGAAGCAAAAATTCGAATACTGAAACCGAATAGTTTTGGTATTGCTAGAATGTAAAAAGGCATCTATATGAATAATCTCCCTGAAACGAATAATTGTATATTAGAGCTTGAAAATGGATGGCTTACCATCTGCTTTAACCGCCCTGAAAAGCGGAATGCTCTTTCCGAAGACTTACTGCTTGAAATAAAAATTACCCTTGAATCTGTAGAATCAGATCGTTCTATAAGAGGAATCTTATTCCGAGGGACCGGTGGTGTCTTTTGTGCTGGAGCAGATTTAGAAGGTCTCAAAAAAATAGCAACATCAGGAGTGAATGCTCGTGATTTAGCAGTTGAAATGAGTACACAAGCCGGCTCTGTCTTTGAGCGAATCAATAAGATGCCTCAGATTACTGTTTCAGTTGTTGAAGGTGCAGCAATGGCTGGTGCTTTTGGGATTGCATGTGCAACTGATATTCTAATTACGATGGCAGATGCACGTTATGCTTTAACTGAAACAAAAATTGGTTTAACACCAGCCCAGATTGCACCCTATGTTATTAACCGTCTAGGCTTTGCTCAGGCAAGGAGATTAATGCTTTTAGGTAGTTCATTTAATGGCCAAAAAGCGTTTAAAATGGGCATGGCAGATTATCTTGCTACAACAGACAATGAATTAGTTGAATATATTAACAAAATAAAAGAAAAAGTTAGAAAATGTGCACCTAACGCTGTATCGATAACTAAAAAGATCCTAGTAGAAAATCATTCTGTGAATCCAAAAAAAGCTGCAGAATTATTTTCAGATTGTATTGTTCATGAAGAAGGACGTGAAGGTTTTGCATCTTTTTTTGAAAAAAGAAAACCATATTGGAATGTAGATAAATAATATTTTATAAAATAAAAAATGCAGTTTACTGAGGAACATCGCACATTATATAACACTGTCAAGAATTTTGCACTGAATGAAATCAAGCCATTTGCAGATGAATGGGAAAAAGCTGGAAAGTTTCCTGCGCATCAGCTCTTCAAAAAAATGGGAAACCTTGATCTTCTAGGTATTACAAAAAATCATGAATCAGGCGGTATGGGCTTAGATTATAGTTATGAAATGGTTTTCGCTGAAGCTTTAGGTCATGCAAATGATAGTGGTGTTATAACAAGCATTGGAGTACAAACAGATATGGCTACTCCCGCACTTGATAGATTTGGTTCAGATGAATTGAAAAACGAATTTTTAAAACCTGCTATTGCAGGTGATTATGTTTCGGCTATTGCTGTTAGCGAAGCTGGTGGTGGTTCAGATGTGGCCGCTTTAAAGACATACGCTAAAAAAAATGGAAATGATTACATAATTAATGGCCAGAAAATGTGGATTACTAATGCAACACAAGCGGATTATTTCTGTACCTTGGTAAATACAAGTTATGAACTACCCCATAAAAATAAATCCTTGATTATTATTCCATCTAAAGCAAAAGGCGTAAGTGTTGGCGAAAAAATAAATAAACTTGGACTCCGTTCATCGGATACAGCTCCTATTTATTTTGATAACGTTTGTATTCCGAAACGGTATCGAATTGGGAATGAGGGTGAAGGGTTTCAATTACAAATGCAGCAATTCCAAGAAGAACGTATTTTTATAGCCGCAAGTGTTTTAGTTGTTCTTGATAACTGTATTAATCAAACAATCCAATATTGTAGCGATAGAAATGCTTTTGGAAAATCAATCATTAATAATCAAGCTATTCAGTTCCGATTAGCTGAGCTTCAAACCGAGATCGAAGCACTACGTTCTCTAGTATATAGAGCTTGTGAAAAATTTATTAAAGATGAAGACATGACGTATCTTGCTTCAATGGCAAAATTAAAAAGTGGAAGACTAACAAGAGAAGTTGCAGACACCTGTTTACAATTTTGGGGTGGTATGGGTTTTACTTGGGAAAATCCTATTTCAAAAGTATATCGTGATGGAAGATTAGGATCTATTGGTGGAGGTGCAGATGAGATTATGCTAGGTATTATTTGCAAGAAAATGGGAATGATTACAAAGAGATAAAATTAAATGAAATTTGATTTTGATAGTTTAATACTTAAGAGTCCTTTTTATACAGAAGATCATCAGCAGTGGCGAGAATGGACCGTAAGGCCTTTTGTGGAAAAAGAAATAATCCCTTTTATTAACGAATGGGAAAAAAATGAATCCATACCTGATGAACTATGGCCCAAAGCCGCAAAAGCCGGTTTATTCCAGATAGGGTATCCAGAAGAATACGGTGGAGTAAAAAAAGGAACGGATATTTTCCATATATTAATCACAGCAGAAGAACTAGCACGAAGCGGTTCAGGAGGTGTTTACGCAAGTTTATCAGTGCAATCTATAGGCCTCCCTCCTATTTCTAATTTTGGTTCTGACGAACTAAAAAATGAAGTAATACCAAAGATATTAGCAGGGGAAAAAAGAATATGCCTTGCAATAACAGAACCTTCTGGAGGTTCGGACGTCGCAAACATAAAAACAAATGCATTCAAAGATGGTGATCATTATATAGTCAATGGCTCAAAAACATTTATAACAGATGGGTTGAAATCGGACTGGCTTACTACAGCAGTTCGAACAGGTGGCGAAGGAGTAAATGGAGTTTCTTTAATAGCTATACCTGGTAATCTAGATGGTATAACCAGAGACTCCGTTGGTAAAAAGCAGGGATGGTGGTGTTCTGATACTGCAACTATCTATTTTGAAAACGTAAAAGTTCCTATTAAATATCTGATTGGTAATGAGAATCAAGGATTTAAACCTATTGTACACAATTTCAATAATGAGCGCATAGGTATCGTGGCTGCTTGTCTGGGCGCATCAAGGATTTGTTTTGAAGATGCTTTAACCTGGGCTAAAGAAAGAATAACCTTTTCGAAACCATTATCTAAACATCAAGTGATTCAGCATAAATTTGCTGAAATGCTTAGAAAAATAAATGCTACCCAAGCTTATATGGACCTATGCGGATGGCAGATGATTAATGGAACAACTGACGCAGCTGATATTTCTATGCTTAAAGTTCAAGCAACACTGACATTAGAATTTTGTGCCAGAGAAGCCTCACAAATACTTGGCGGTATCAGCTATGTACGTGATTCTCGGATAGAACGTATTTATCGTGAAGTACGTGTTATGGCAATTGGCGGTGGTTCAGAAGAAATTATGAGAGATCTTTCTAGCAGACAAATGGGATTATAAATGAAAGTAGTAAAAATAAAGATATAGTTAAAAAATTGGTGAAGCCTTACATATCCAAGTATCAGATAAATTGATTAATGCAGGTAAATATTATTTATTAAATAGTTTTTATGGAAAAATTAGAAACTGAAACTTTAGAAAGCATTCGGAATATGGATTGAATATTTTAAACAGGTTAAAACCAAATATATTTTAGAAACATAATTAATAAAATAATAAACAACATTAATAATGAGAGAAAAAAATTGGGGAAAAATTTTAAAGCATTAATAACATCGCAAAAAAAAGATGGATCATTTGAAAACAATGTTAAGGAAAAATTAGTAGATCATTTACCTAATGGTGAACTATTAGTTCGAGTAGAATATTCATCTCTTAATTATAAAGATGCCCTTTCAGCTATCGGAAATAAAGGTGTAACCCGACAATATCCACATACGCCTGGCATCGATGCTGCTGGGATTATAGAAGAATCATCTAGCCCTAATTTTTCAGTAGGAATGCCCGTTATAGTTACTGGCTATGACCTGGGAATGAATACTGCTGGTGGATTCGGAGAATATATCCGAGTACCTGAGGGCTGGGCTATTAAACGCCCAAATAATCTTACAGCAAAAGAATCCATGATCATTGGTACTGCAGGACTAACGGCAGGCTTATGTGTCAAAGCATTGGATGAAAAATCAGGTATCAGTGGGATGAATGCTGTGGTTAGTGGTGCCACTGGTGGGGTTGGCTGTATGGCTGTGAAACTTTTAGCCCACCTTGGAGCAAAAGTAACAGCTCTGACAGGTAAAATTGATGCATCCAGTTTTTTAAGAAATATTGGAGCACATAAAATCATATCAAGAACAGAGTTTTTAGAATCCGTTCGAGGACCTATAGGCAAAGGTGTGTGGGATATTGCAGTTGATGTTGCTGGAGGTGATCTTTTGTCCGCAATCCTTGCTAGCATGAAATATGGTGGAATGGTTACCTGCTGTGGACTGGTTGAAAGCCCTAGTTTTAATGGCTCAGTTTTTCCTTTTATTCTAAGGGGTAACAGTCTCATTGGAATTGATTCCGCAGAACAGCCTTTACAAAAAAAAGCAGAAATATGGGACCATTTCTCTAAAGTATGGAAAATGAATGGGCTGGATAAAATGTGTCATACAGTTAATCTAGATGGTATTATTCCCGAAATTAATAAAATTCTTTCCGGTAGACAGACTGGGCGAGTAGTATTAGAGTTGTAGTTTTAAGACTATAAATCTTATGTTTCAAATGGTTTCTAATCTGGATGAGTCTCTTTTGCTCTGGGCTCATAAATATTTATCTAACCCAATCTTGGATTGGATAATGCCTATCATTACTGAACAAAATAACTGGATTATACCTACTCTTTTTTTGATTTATTTTCTAGGTTTTAAAGCAGGAAAACGCGGCAGGATAACTTTAGTTTTACTGATTATAACACTTGCCATAACAGATTCAATTTGTGCCCAGATATTAAAACCGTTTTTTGAAAGAATCAGACCTTCCCACCTTAACCTAGATGGTTTGAATTTATTGGTTTCAAAGGGCGGTAAATGGAGTATGCCTTCCAATCATGCCGCAAACGTTTTTGCATTAAGTGTAATTCTATCCTATTTTTATGAAAAAGCTAAACTGCCTTTATTCAGTCTAGCTTTCATTATTGCCTTTTCACGTGTTTATATCGGGGTACATTATCCAGGAGATGTGATCGTTGGGTCAATTTTTGGCTATGCAATTGGATGGTTTACACTGACCTTATGGGTGATTCTGAAAATGAAAGAACTGAAGCGAGGTCAAACCTGGGTTTGGTATGAAAGTGAACCTCCAAATATGATCTAGTTGGGCAGTACGTCCTTTGGCGGTTTTACCCCAAAGTCTGAGAAACCGTCATCCTGCTTGGGATGGTTTATTTCTCCATGCTTAGATTCGAACTTTTTTATATTTTCATTCAGTGCACCTAGGAATGCTTTGGCATGAGGTGGCGCCATCACAATCCTAGAATGAACTTTTGCTTTTGGGACACCAGGGAGTATACGAGTAAAGTCTAGCACGAATTCAGCAGGTGAATGGGTCACAACAACAAAATTTGCATATTCGCCGGAGCTTACTTTTTCATCAAGTTCAATATTAATCTGCTGTACATTTTTCTTTTTATTATCCATATTATTTTTATTTATTTAGATTTTTTTTCAAAAGTACGCTCATTGAATTCCTCCCAGTCATCATTAATACCTTCAAACTCTGTATATCCTTCTGTTTGATCCTCTTCGACATTCTTGGGAAATAATTCGTTTTCATAAATATTGAAAACATCTTTTTTCTTTTCATATTCACTGGGATCGCCTTCTTCTTCTTTTGTTTGATCCAGATCATCTACATCATCACGATACACATCCTGGTCAAAAAAATCTAGATTTTCAACTATACCATTTGCCATGAGAAACTCTAGGAAGTCAAGATACTTTCTATCCTTGAGATCTGTTTTGCAATTGGTACATTTAAGAGAATCTTTCAGATCAATTTCTTCGATTGTATTTTCACAGGCCGGACAGATTAAGCCTTCAAGCATTTATATTTCCCTTTAAAATCGGCGGTTAATATAGTTGCCAGATTTCTCGTCGTCAACTACTTTGCCAAGATAAAAGTATGGTTTTTTATTATTGAATCCTCTATAATAATTAAAACTATACTTATTTTTTAAACCCTATTTTCTAAATGGGTGAACCAAAATAAATTTTAAGTATATTGTCCAAAATAAGGTTTTATATTCGTATTAAATACCAACTATAAGCAGTAAATATTAAAAAGTCAGAACATGATCATTATCAAAAACAATAGTATTTATTTATAAACCCAATATTTTTTCAATTGTATGATAATTATTCTCGAAAAAACCAGAATCCGATCTTTGTATGATAAGGGAATATAATTTATCAGAAATATCAGATTGAAACCCAATCTTGATCGGTATTTCCAGTTCTAATATCAGTGTGGCCATAGGCGACTGAAATTCCTGATTCAAGTCAACCATGGCATCGTAGCGAAAGGATTTAATCTGATCAAGAACGGATCGATTATTAATGGCCCCCCACCAGTTTAGGTCTGCGTCATTATAAGTGATAATACTTGGCTTTAGTTGCTCAGGATAAAATGATAATCCACTTTTATGAACCACATAACGAATTGTTTTAGTTTCAATTCCCAAGTCACGCTTCACAAAATAAGCTGAAATTTGAGCATTTACTGGATCGGCTGGAAGCAGGAAAAGGATAGCATCTGCACCAGTCCCATCTTTGGTAATCCTAATTTTGTGATCATTTTTTACAAATGTCTTTTTAAAGGAGTTCCAGACCATAAGACATTTAAATCGCCATGGGATATCCATACTGGAATATACCCAGAGATCATACAGGTTAAAACTCCTGTGAAGGTTTTACTTAAGCAGGATAAATTCAGGAACATTTATGTTGTTTATTTTTTAAATAATTTTTTAGGTACGATATTCAATGACTATTGGGAAAAAATTATTATGGGGCAGTATGGGATGGGTTCTAGGCGGCCCTATTGGAGCTATTGTTGGTTATGCTATCGCGTCCATGGATGAGAGGAATACCAGACAAGGTTGGGGCCAGACTGACGCCTTCCAGCATCAAAATTACCCCCGTACAAAACCTGGAGACTTCATTGTATCACTGCTTGTACTTTTTGCAAAAGTAATGAAAGCAGATAATAAATTGTTAAAATCTGAACTCGATTATGTAAAACAGTTTTTAAGGCAGCAATTTACTATCAGGCAAACACAGGAATTCATGGTTTTGCTGAAAGATATTCTGCAACAGGAATATGCCTTGAAAGATGTTTGCCGACAGATCCAGAGATCCATGGATCATCCCAGTCGGCTAGAAATAATTCATATTTTATTCGGCCTTTCGGCTTCAGATGGTGAAGTTCATCCTGAAGAGGTCCGAGTCATTCATACTATAGCTAACTACCTGAATATCAATCAATCTGATTATAAATCAATTAAAGCCATGTTTATAGGCGATTCTTCTTCCGCATATACGATTCTGGAGATCGATTCAACTGTTTCTGATCAGGATGTTAAAAAAGCCTACCGTAAAATGGCCAATAAATATCATCCGGACAAAGTTTCACATCTAGGCAAGGATCTTCAAAAGGTTGCTGAGGAAAAGTTCAAGTCTGTTAATAATTCTTATCAAACAATTAAAAAAGAAAGAGGCCTTAAGTGAGCCCAGATAAACCAGGTCAATTTCCTTATATACGGGGTATTCATAAGAATATGTATCGCCAGCGTTTATGGACCATGCGTCAATATTCCGGATTCACTTCTGCTGAAGAATCAAATAATAGGTATAAATATCTACTTGAAAATGGTGTCACGGGTTTATCTATAGCTTTTGATCTACCTACCCAGATCGGTTATGATTCTAACCACTCTATGTCTGAAGGTGAAGTAGGCAAAGTTGGCGTACCTATATCCACACTACAAAATATGGAGATTTTGCTGGATGGCATATCACTGGATAAAGTATCCACATCAATGACCATTAATTCTACAGCAGCGATTCTACTGGCTTTTTACATTGCCGTAGCAGAAAAACAAAGGCTATCACTGAAACAATTAAATGGCACAATCCAGAATGACATACTAAAAGAATATATTGCCCGAGGAACCTATATTTATCCTCCAGAGCCGTCTTTACGTCTAATCACAGATATATTCGAATTTTGCGATACTCACATGCCACACTGGAATACCATTTCCATTTCCGGTTATCATATCCGGGAAGCAGGTAGTTCTGCAGTGCAGGAACTGGCCTTTACCTTTGCCAATGCAATTGCCTATTTGCAGGCAGCTATAGACAAAGGGCTCAATCCCAATAAATTTGGTAGACAGATATCTTTTTTTTTCAATGCCCATAATGGCTTTTTAACTGAGATCGCAAAGTTCCGTGCTGCCCGAAAAATCTGGGCTACTATCATGAAAGACCGATTTGGTGTTACGGATAAAAAAGCACTAAAATGCCGTTTCCATACCCAAACCGGCGGTTCCACACTAACTGCAACTAATATTGACAATAATGTAGTTCGAACTACCATTCAAGCATTGTCGGCGGTTTTGGGCGGAACACAGTCCCTCCACACAAATAGCTGCGATGAAGCCCTAGGGCTTCCCACAGATGAGGCAGTAAAGCTTGCTCTAAGAACTCAACAAATCATTGCTCATGAGAGCGAAATTCCCAATCATCCTGATCCCTTTGGTGGTAGCTACGTCATTGAAGAATTAACAAATGATTTTGTGACTGAATCATTCAAAATCATTGAAAGGATTGATGGAATGGGCGGTACGGTTGCATCAATCCAAAAGGGGTGGATCCAAAACGAAATTGCCAGAAGTTCCTATGAATACCAAAAGGACTTGGATTCAAAAAAACAGATTATAGTCGGCGTAAACAAATTTGAAGACAAAAACAACATTGAGCCAAATATTTTCAAAATTGATGATAATAAAGTTAAAAAACAGGTTGAATCTGTAATAACGCTAAAGGAGTCCAGAAATAATGATCTGGTTAAAAATCAACTTGGTCAATTAAAAAAGGTTGCTCAGTCTAACAACAATATCATGCCTTCGTTGATTTCCTGTGGAAAAAGCAACTGCACACTTGGAGAAATTGCAGATACACTTCGTAAGGTTTTTGGCGAATACAAAGATCATTAATTCACTTTGATCAAAGTCGCATCCGTCGTTTCCCTAGTTCTCCATCCTATGATGGTGGCACCAGTATCTTTTGGAATATTAATCTATGCAGATCCAGCGGAAAACGAGAATCTTCATCTTACCTTTTTTATTTCTTTTTTCTTTAGCACAGCTCTTTCAATCATCACTGTTTTATACCTGAAAAGCCAAGAAAGAATCTCAGACCTAGATGCATCTAAGCGAGAAGAGCGAATTCAGCCATTGGTGCTGGGTACGATTTATTGTGCTGTTGGTTTTATTTTATTAATGATTATAGATACTGAACCTATTATTCAAGGTCTCATGTTCTGTTACGCTATTAACACTTTTCTTGTCTGGTTCATTACAAAAAAGTGGAAAATTTCAATCCATGCTATTGGTGTCGGTGGTCCAGTGACCGCATTATGGCTCTATGGAATTCAAGTTCCAGTTATTATGACCTTAGCAGTTATTGCAGTCTGTACAGCCAGGGTTTTACTAAAAAAACATACTATTGCACAAGTATTTATCGGTCTAATCATCAGTATAAATTTTACCTACCTGCAACTGAAGTATCTTTTCCTTTGAACATGATGTTACCAAAATTGATAAAATCAAATCTTCAAACAGTAATGATAGGCCAACAAATTAAATACTATTCTCAGCTGAATTCCACAAACCAAAAGGCCTCGGAACTAATTGCTTATAATGAAGCAACTCATGGTATGCTGGTGGTTACAGATAACCAACGTCTGGGAAAAGGAAGGCGAAATAATAACTGGTTTATGGGTACTGAAAAGGGGATGGCTGTATCTCTGATATTGGACAATCCCTTATCCAAGGAGAATACATTGTTTCTACCACTGATTACTGGAGTAGCTACTGTAAAATCACTCTGTTCACATGGTGTTGTACCAAAGTTAAAATGGCCCAATGACCTAATGGTAAGCAGTAAAAAGATTGGCGGTATTCTCTGTGAGAGCCGTATTTCCAGTAATGAAGTTAAATATATCGTTATTGGTTTGGGTATTAATGTGAATGAAACAATTGAAGATTTACCCGAATATTTGCATCAAACGGCAACATCACTTTTCATAGAAACTGGTGAAATCCAGCAAAGGGAACTGATCATCTCAAAATTCTTAAATACATTTGAGATGGAATTAAGAAAATTTAAAAAAGATAAAATGGAATTAATTAAGAACTGGGAATTTTATTGTGGACACATGAACGAAGAAATTTCTTTTACGTATAACGGGGAAAAACTTTTTGGTTTATTTTTAGGACTGAATTCTTCAGGTGAGGCGGTTACAAAGATGAATGGGGAAAATAAAACTTTCAACTCTATTACACTGGATTAAAAACCTTATAACGGGGAAATTTTAATATCAATATTGTAATAGAAACAAATCGACTCGTAAAGGATTCAAAGATTCTATTTATATCAGCCCTTTGACTTTGTATAATTTATTTTCTTCTCCACGGGCTATAGCATATTCAAATTCCCATTTTAAGCAGGCTAC
Source organism: uncultured Fidelibacterota bacterium (assembly GCA_913043235.1). Lineage (GTDB taxonomy): Bacteria > Fidelibacterota > Marinisomatia > Marinisomatales > UBA1611 > UBA2134. The sequence continues at coordinate 18,491 of CAJWLO010000007.1, read as the reverse complement.
GCCTACTTTACCATCTTTTCTAAGTGCGATATACCCAATTTGAAAATCCGGCTTACCATTATGTGACTTAATTATTCTATCTAAAGCTTCTTTGCAAGCATCTATTGGAGAATATCCTTGGCGCATCAGTTCAACCACAAGAAAACTACCCGTTGTTTTTATTACCTCTTCACCCAAACCCGTTGCCGCAGAACTGCCAATTTCATTATCCACATATAAACCTGCACCAATAATGGGACTGTCTCCCACTCTTCCATGCATTTTATAGGCCCATCCGCTAGTGGTGCAAGCACCAGCTAAATTCCCTTTTGCATCCTGTGCCAAAACAGAAAGTGTATCATGAGTTTCATGGGGAGTCATTGTTCTCCGTTCTTTTTGCCATGCTTTCCATTCTTTTTTTGATTTTTCAGTTAGGAGATTAGTCTCTTTAAAGCCCTTGGATATTGCAAATTGACGGGCGCCTTCTCCAACAAGCATAACATGTTTGGTTTCTTCCATAACTTTCCGCGCAACGGAAACCGGATGTTGAATATTTTGTAAAAAAGCAACCGATCCTGCATTACCTCTGGAATCCATAACACAGGCATCTAAAGTAACATGTCCATTTTCATCAGGAAGACCACCAAAACCAACTGAACTATTTTTTGAATCGGCTTCCGCATGTCTTGCCCCTGCTTCAGCGGCATCCATTGCATTTCCACCCTTTAATAAAACTTCCATAGCAATATCATTTGCAGGAAGACCAAAATTCCAGGTAGAAATAATTATAGGATTAATATTAGCTTTCAATTTATCAGCATTCATTAAGGAACCTGGAATTGTAAAACCAAATGCACCGGTCTTTATAAAATCTCTTCTCTCCATTACATAAACCTACTAGAAAAATAATTTAAAAACTATGAAACTAATTCTTCTTTAAAGAAATCATTGTAATTTCAGCAGGAACACCGATCCTCAGTGGCGGACCCCAATACCCGGTTCCACGATTAACATAGATCTTAGTTCCAAAATGATCATAATACCCAGCAAGATAAGTACTTGCAAGTTTTACTGGATATGTAAATGGCCAGAACTGACCTCCATGCGTATGTCCTGATAACTGTAGATCTGCCCCAACTTTATGGACAGCATGTATACTATTTGGCTGATGTGCTAATACTATTTTGGTTAAATCCTTTGGAAGTGAACCAAGAGCAAGCTCTGGATCAGATTTATGGGAGATGTTGATTTGATGAGCATTTAGATCAGTGATTCCTGCAATAGCAATTTCATCACCGGATTTTGAAATTATTTCATTTGTATTTATCAAATTTTTCATCCCTAACCTATCCGTTTCATCAAGCCATGGTTCTACACCAGAGTAATATTCATGGTTACCTGTAACAAAATAGGTTCCATATGGCGCAATCATATCTTTAAAAGGCTCTAATTCAGGACTTAAGTATTTCACTGATCCATCTACAAGATCACCCGTTATAACGATCAAATCGGGGTTTTGAAAAGCAATTTTTTCAAATACATTTTCTACGTAGGAGCGTTTAATAGTTGGTCCTACATGTAAATCAGAAATTTGCGCAATGGTAAAATTTTCAAATCCAGTTGGTAGAGACTCTAAAAAGATATCCTGATTAATTACAGTTGGACCCTTTCTGGATGAATAAAATCCAAAACCTGTTCCTGTACCAGCCAGACCGATCATAGCTATACTGACAGATTTCTTCAAAAAATCTCTTTTTGAATAATCAACCGGTTGTTTAGTGTGGAATAAACCTTCAATTAGAGGATATAACTGAAATATAAAATCCTTTGTAATAAAAATAATAAATGATAAGGTAAAAAACCCCAGACTAGTATACCCTAAAAATGATATCCTATCGATTAATTTTGATTCACTTCCGCCTATTCTGAGAAGAATGGGCAGTAGAGGCATCAGACTTAACAAAAATATAACACTATACGCTACCATACTTTGAAAAAAAGAAATTCCTATTATGGGTATGATGCGCCAAGCAACATAACCATGTATAAGCAACAATACTACTATTACAACGGTAACAAACATCTATTTATGTGACTCTTTTTTATTATTTATAAAATAATTTTCAAGAATCATATGCAGACATGCCAGTTACTTCCTGCCCTAAAATTAATGAATGCATTTCGTGAGTACCCTCGTAAGTATATACCGATTCGATATTCGCCATGTGCCTAATTGGAGAATAATCTTCTGTGATTCCATTTGCACCAAGAATTTCACGGGAAGTTCGGGAAATATTTCTCGCCATTTCACAATTGTTTCGCTTTGCCATAGATACCTGTTGAAAGGTCATAGTTCCTTCATCTTTCAGCCGACCCAACCGATAAACCAAAAGCTGGGCTTCGGTAATACGTGTAATCATTTCCGCAAGTTTTGCTTGGGTAAGCTGATATCCGCCAATAGGTTTGGAAAATTGTTTCCTCTCTTTTGAATAGTTCACAGCCGTGCTATAACAATCAGTAGCGGCACCTACCATACCCCAAGAAATGCCGTAGCGGGCCTGAGTAAGGCAACTTAACGGACCTTTCAGCCCTTCAATATTTGGAAGTCGCGCTGATTCAGGAAGTCGCACGTTATTCATGGAGAGTTCGGATGTTATGGAAGATCGAAGACTCAACTTCCCATGGATATCGCTGGAAGTGAATCCTTCCATGCCCTTTTCAATTAGAAATCCACGGACAATACCTTCTTCATCCCGAGCCCAAACAACCGCAACATCGGCTATGGAGCCATTGGTTATCCACATTTTATTACCATTAATGATCCAGTCATCACCCTTTCGATTGCATCTGGTGACCATACCACCGGGATTTGAACCAAAATTTGGTTCAGTGAGACCAAAACATCCAATCTTGGTTCCTGCACTTAATCCTGGAAGCCATTTGGCTTTTTGATCATCAGAACCGTACGCATGGATGGGATACATGACTAAAGCACCTTGCACACTGGCGAAAGAGCGTAATCCTGAATCCCCTCTTTCCAACTCATGTAAAATGAGTCCATAAGCCACATTACTTACACCTGATCCACCAGATTCTTGAGGCAATGATGAACCCATAAATCCTAGTTCACCAAGCTTCGGAGCCAATTCCATTGGGAAAGTGCCATTTTCGTAATGTTCGCAAATCAATGGCATGAACTCCGTTTGGACAAATTCGTAAGCTGTTTTTTGAATCATCAATTCTTCTTCCGAAAGTATTCCAGTAATATTATAAAAATCAGGTCCTAATTCTTTCATGGTTAGCCTTTAAAAATTGGGGTGGAAATTAAGATACTAAATCCTTTATCCTGAAACGATCTCACGCTGATTCTCATTCCCCATTGAAATCAGATAGGGGTTTGTTTTCTGCAAATTAATGAATGCAGATTTGGTATTCAGATCGAGCCAATCGTGTCTAATAATGATTTGCCCAATAGATCCACCCAAATTAGTTCCTGGGCCCAACAATACTAATTTATCAGGGCAGAATTCTTTCATGGCCACAACGATTGCAGATGTGAAATCATAAGATTTTGTAACTTGGTGGCCTAAAGTATATTGATAAAGTGCTAATGTATCTGTCGAATGAGGCCTCCAGATATTACCTCTACCATCCACAAGAGGTACTGATGGTTTTTCAAATAATGAATGATGCAATTCAACCATAGCCTGCTCAGATACACTTTTCATCAGTGGTGTATGAAAGGCGGCGTGAAATGGTAATTGTAACGGATATTTATCTTTTGCAGGCAATTTTTTCAATAGAATATCCAACACTTTTTGTTCACCGCCAATTACAATATAACCACCCAATAATATGGATATATAGGCATCTATCTCATTCAAGACTATTTTTTTTATCGATTCATCTTCTTGCCAATTATCATCCACTAATGGATAAATGATCTGACCACCTATGATTTCATCTTTCATCATTGAACCCATGGTATGGATAAGATGATAGGCATTCTTTAAATCCAATGCACCGCTCAAGGCTAGAGCAGTGTACCAGCCCATAGAATTTCCTGTGATGGCCACTATCTCATATTTATCCTGATTAATGGCTAAAAAATCAGATAAACTACAAGCATAAATAAGTGATGATGCATTTTCTCCAGCCATATGGATTTTTGCTTTAAAGGGTGATGCGTCCAATATTGAAATTGTAGGCAGACCTTCTTCTTTTCGCTTCTCATTCATCCATTCAATATTGTTTTTAGTTTTAGCTTCATTAGTTTTCAAATATCCTTTAGTGTCCCGCGTATAACTACCTCGTCCAGGACAAATAACAACAATACGTTTTTTACACATTCACTAACTCCAGCGCATATTCAATAACAGATTCTTTACTGGGTAGTGTTGCTGTTGCCGCTACACCCAAAGATATAAAACTATCATCCGCAGCGTACAGTTTTATATTCAGCGTCTTGTTGGATTTGCTAACCAATTGAGCTAAAAGGCCTTCTCCATGACAACCTGTACGGCGGCATTCATCTACAATAAGCACATTTTCGCAAATCCCTATTGCTTTCAATAATTTGAAGATATCTATATCTGAAAGCCATCGTAGATCTATGATTTTGATCTTTTTCTTTAGTTTTTTCTCAATTTCTTTTTTGGCTTGAAGTGATATATACAATCCGTTTCCATATGTGATAATGGTAAGAGCTTTCCCGTTTCCATATGTACCGAATTCACCAATGGGAATCTCATCTTTCATGTAAGGGTATTTAAAAATCCATTTCCTATCTTTAGGTTTATGGAGATCCTTCTTCATGTATAATGCAATAGGCTCAACAAAAACCACCACGCGGCTGTTTTCGTAAGCTTCCCGAATGGCGGTCCGGAGCATTTTAGCCCCATCAGCGCCATTAGATGGCACTGCTAATATCACTCCAGGAATATCTCTGAAAATTGTTAAAGAATTATCATTATGATAATGGCCACCGAACCCTTTTTGATAGGCTAGCCCCGGAATACGTAGCACCATTGGATTGGTAAATTGACCTTTACTGAAAAAAGGTAATGTTGCTGCTTCTCCACGCAATTGATCTTGAGCATTATGGAGATAAGCCAAAAATTGGATCTCCGGAATGGGAATAAATCCATTATGCCCAAACCCTATTCCAAGACCAATGATTGATGTTTCATCCAAAAGGCTATTGAACACACGACGTACGCCGAACTGTTTATAAAGATTAGCTGTCACATTATACACACCACCCTTTTGCGCTACATCTTCTCCAAAAATCAAAGTGTTCTCATAACGCAGCATGATATCGGACAAAGCATAATTAATGAGTTTTGCCATATGCTGGGGTTGATCCAAGCGACTGAATTCTTTCCCAAATAAATCTCTGCGGGCCTTTTGGGTAGGTTGCTTGGGTAAAATCACCCTTGTTTGATTAGGCACGATTGATTCCATTACATCACTCACAGTTTTCAACTTGGGTCGAACTGTTGTCCAATCAAACACATGATTTATTTGATCTTTCGCCAATTTGTAAATCATTAAAATATCTTCAGCTGACAGACATCTATTTTCTATCAAGATTCTTGCAGAATGAAGTAGTGGATCATTGAATTCAGTGGATTCAATATCTGAAAGAGATTTGTATCCTAATTCTACATCAGATCCTGCATGACCCATAAGTCGAACCGTTTTCATATGAAGAAAAATCGGTGATCGATTGATTCGACAATTGTGCTCCGCCTGACGGGTTTTGATCATTAAATCAATTAGATGAAGTCCATCGGTTTGGATATAATCCATCCCCCTACGTTTATTAAAATTCTGCTCGATCCAGCTGTCATTTGTTGGAACAGAAATACCAGTACCGTTATCTTCACAAATAAAAATGATGGGAACGTGACCACCCTGATTCGAGATCCAAATCGATATATTAAAAGCACTCAAAGCCGTTGCATGGTTAGTGCTGGCATCGCCAAAACTGCAAAGCACAATACTGCTACTATTTAGTTTCCTTTCAGGGATATCCAAATCTTTGGCACGATCGATGGAAAAAGCCGTCCCCACTGCCTTAGGTAAATGGCTAGCAATGGTGCTCGTTTGTGGCGGGATGTTGAGTATTTTACTACCCAATACTTTATGTCTGCCACCACTGATTGGATCATCGGAAGATGCCATGAATGAGAGTCCCATATCATAGATTGGCGTAGTGCCCGGGATTTGTTTGGATCGTTCGATAAAAAATGGACCGCTGCGATAATGGAGGAAAGCCATATCCGTATATGGAAAGACTTTCCCAAATACTGCATTTCCTTCATGACCAGAACTCCCAATGGTGTAAAAACATTTACCTTCATTTTTTAAGACACGTGCTTTCAAATCCATCTGACGACTCAAGACTTGTGATTCAAAAATAGAAATTAGTTCATCTGGTTTAATATTTGTTTGGGATAAATTCAGTTGTGAACGGGCCGTGGGAAAATTGCCTGATTTCACAAATTGAGTGAAATTAGCATCGATGACTTTTGCTCTGTTAAATAAAGACATTTTATTTCAACGTATCGAACGCAGTGTATAAACAGTTTAAATAATTATTATTTTCTTTGAACTTTACGGTTTTTTAGCTAATTGTTTAAACTTTCTAATTTCAACTTGAATTCCCTTAACTCCCGTACATTACCAATCATGATCTCTCCGGAATTCCACTTTAACCTGAAATCTTCTTCAGAATTAGAGCCACCTTGTTTTTGATAGAGCTGATAAAGGTCGGAATCTTCTCGATGCTTATTATAGTGAAGAGTGGCTGTGATCTGATAGGCAATATCTTCAAGAATATCATCAACGACTCTTGAAGGGAGTTGTTTTTCTAATAAACTCTGTTCGATTCGGGAAAATCTCATACCTTTCACCACATAATCCTGATAAGCTTCCCATGCAAAAGGTGCTACCGCTTTCACCGAATCTGCCATGGCATCAGAGAAAACACGAATTTCGTATTGTGCATGACTGTCGGATCGTAGCCCAATAAAATGGAGTAGGTTATGAAGATCATTTTTCCAGTACCATTCCGTATATAGGTTCACCGGAAGAATTGCGCGGGCCAATTCCCGGGCTACACCGGCTTCATTCAATTCTAAATAGATGCCAAAACTTTTTTCGGAAATTTCTTTAAAATAATTCTGAACTTTTTGCTTCAAATCCGCAGGTACTTCTCCCATACGACCCTGTTTATTAAACGCGGACTGAAATTGGATATGCTCTGGATCTGGATAATAAAATTCATCACGCGCTTCGGAGTAACGAAGTGAATATTCATTGATATTAGCCGTACGATGACGAACCCATTGCCGTGCTACAAAAATAGGCATCTTGCAATGGAATTTGAATTCCACCATTTCAAAAGGAGTGGTGTGACGATGTCGCATAAGATAACGGATTAATCCACGATCCTGAGAAATCTTACTCGTGCCTTGACCATAACTCACACGTGCTGCCTGTACAATGGCATCATCTCCACCCATGGAATCAACAAGCCTGACAAATCCTTTATCCAAACATTTTATGGCATTTTCTGGTAATTGTTTCATTTTTCTAATTAGCAGTTAAAATATCAAATGTTTTATCTACAGCATCAATATCACCGGCAATTAATCCATGTTCAACCAACGTCCTTTCCTGATTAAAACTAATATTATCCCCTTTTAGATCAATCAGCTTTCCTCCTGCTTCATTAATAATACAATTCCCGGCACAAATGTCCCATTCATTCTTGGGACGAAGTGATGCAAAAATATCTGCTTTACCAGCAGCTGTTAATCCAAGTTTGTAAGCTACAGATCCAATAGCCCGCAATTCACCGAATGCCCCATCAAACGGTTCCCAGAGTCCGAGACGTGTTTCTGATCGACTATTCAGGATCACCATGTCTCCTACATTATCTTTGGTAACACATTGAATCGGTTCACCATTCAACTTTGCGCCTTCACCTTGTGCAGCTGTGAATGTTTCTCCAGTTACAGGGTTATATAATACACCAACGATAGGAGTTCCATTTTCGACTAAACCAACACTCACCACAAAATGTGGAACACCCTCGATGAATTCTTTAGTTCCATCTAAAGGATCCACCACCCATGCTCGTTTTTTGGTCAACCTCGCCGGGGAATCTACTGTTTCTTCTGAGAGCCAGCCATAATTTGGTTTTACTGAAGTTAATATTTCTTTTAATCTAGAGTCAGCAGCATGATCAGCAGTAGTTACGGGATTATGATATCCTTTATCTTTTATTTCATAATCTGCTTTATAGTAATTCAAAATTAAGCCACCAGCTTCTAAAGCAGCCTCTTTGGCAAGTTTCAGATCAGAATTCATCTGAAAAATTAAGTTTATATTTTCTCAAATATTATCAACTTTTCTCGTCTCTGGCGTGGTTTTATGGATAATGAAGAAAACTCATCACGGAAAACTAACCAATTTTCGTTGAAAACAGATTTTACTTCTTTAACTGTAGTGCCCCATGGCGGGCCTCCATCTTTAATTGTCTTATCCAATGGGAACCATAGACCGATTAATTTTCCACCTGGTTTTAATATTTTGTACACTAATCTTTCGTATTCCTGCCGCCGATTCGGGTTAATGGCACAAAAACAGGTTTGCTCAATTACATAGTCAAAAACATTATCATATTTTGGTGTTAGAGAAAAAATATCATACTGAAGAATTTGTACATTCACATTTTCTTCTTCAGATTTTTCTTCAAGTGTTTTTACTGCTGATTCTGCAAAATCAACTCCTATAACCTCAAATTGTTTCTGAGCAAACATAACCGCATCATGCCCAGACCCACATCCAACGATACACATCTTTCCAGGAATTAATTCATTAGCAATAGATTTAAAAACCGGTGTTGCACCACCCAAGTCCCACCCAGCATCATCAGCTAGATATATATTCTCCCAGAACTGGACTTGGTCTTCTTTATACATCAAAGCAAAATCATTTCTTTTTTTTCTTCTATAACATTCCCATTGCTACAAGAAATATAATGAACGAATGAATCAGGATAAAATTGTAGTGATGCAAAATATTCTCCTTCTTTGAAATGAACCGCTGCTCCACCATCAATGGCATATCCAGGCATGGATTCTTTTTTTTTCATAAATTCATGAACACTGGGTCGTCTATCCAATTCTTCCTGATAGTGGGGACAGCACATTCCCTGAAGAAATCCTAAACATCCCATCACATTCAAATTACTGACCCAAGAATCAGTTATGCCCTGTTCAAACCAACAAATAGCCCCAGCACTGACACCACACAGAATTTTCCCTTTATTATATGCTTTGAGGAGAAGTTGATCTATTTTCCATCCTTTCCAGACTGCCAGCATACTTTTGGTATTTCCTCCACCTACATAAATCACATCTGCTTTATTTATTATGCCGTCGAGTCTTGGAGTTCGTTCAAATAGGGTGATATGGTTCGGTGCACAGTTCAATCGGGAAAAGCATGTATAAAAATTCACAATATAATTTTTATCTTCTGCACTGGCTGTTGGCAGAAAAAGAATATTGGGAGTTTCTTTTCTAGTCTGCTCCAGAATATATTTTTCAATTTTATTATGTCTTGGGTTACGACCAAAACCACCGCCACCTATAGCAATAATATGCTTTTTTTTCATGATTTCTTAGATAAGATTAACATAGGATATATACACAGCCAGAAAAAAGATGACTGTATTAGTCCAAACTATATGAAAGGAATTTAAGCAGAAAACCACATGTTATAATTCTTGAATAAAATGATCATATCGCCGTATTTTCCAAGCAGTTAGGGACCAAGAAGGATTACAAAGTTTTACTCTTTTTTCGACGATTTCGACAACTTTTTTATCACCCTAAATAGGGCCATAAATTTTCCTTCCTTCCGAATCCCTCGAAAATAACACACCACTAGAAGTCCGTTTGATTGGATACCTGATTGGTTGGGTCTGAGTACCTGCATAACCGATTGGCGGATGTATAGTATAGTTAGGTATATATTATGAAGAAAGAAATCTTTATTAATGAAAGTATGGGTGAAACCCGCATCGCTATTCATGAAGATAGTAAATTGGTAGAAGTATACGTAGAACAACAGGATAATCAGCGTATGGTGGGTAATGTCTACAAAGGAAAAGTAGAAAACGTACTACCCGGAATGCAGGCCGCTTTTGTGGATATTGGCTACGAATTAAATGCTTTTCTCCCATTTTCAGAAATAGGGAAAAGTGAATATCTCATTGAAGAAAACAATAATCACCACAATAACAAAAAACATAAAAGGAAGATTGAAAATATTGAGGTTGACCTTAAAACAAACCAAGAAATTTTTGTTCAAGTTATTAAAGAACCTTTTGCTGGAAAAGGTCCTCGAGTTACTACGGAAGTGGCCCTTCCCGGACGTCTCCTGGTTCTGGTTCCGAATGCAAATTATATTGGTATCTCCAAAAAAATCTGGGACAAGTTTGAACGTCGGCGATTAAAAAAGATCGCCCAACGTTTGCGTACCAATGATACGGGTGTAATTATTCGTACCGTTGCAGAAGGTAAAAGCGAAGAACATATCGACAATGATTTTAAAATTTTATTAGATAACTGGCAGAAAATAAAAAATAAATCGGAAAGAGAAGATGCACCCATCCTTGTTTACGAAGACCTCGAAACTGCTTCCAGTGTGGTCCGAGATCTGCTTACACTAGATGTGGAAAAAATAATCATTGATTCCAAGCGCCTGTACCGAAAAACCCAACGCTATCTAGATGATGTATCCCCCAGTCTGCTGGAACGTTTGGAGTTATATAAATTAAAAGCTCCTCTTTTTGAAAGTTTTGGTATCGAATCAGAAATAGAAAAACTGATGCGCCCCAAAGCTTGGCTGAAAAGCGGTGCTTACCTAATCATTGAGAAAACTGAAGCAATGGTTGTTGTTGATGTGAATAGTGGCCGTTTCGTGGGTAAAAAGATGCACGAGGAAAATTCCCTTAAGATCAACTTGGAAGCCGCTCGGGAGGTGGCACGGCAGTTGCGACTCCGTGATCTCTCAGGCTTGATTGTGATTGATTTTATTGATATGCAGCTCGAAGATAATCGTAAAAAAGTTTATCATGAATTGCGTAAAGAATTGAAGAAAGACCGAGCCAAGGTTGCAGTAGCGCCTATCACAGAGTTTGGTTTATTGGAAATGACCCGACAGCGAATCCGGGTCAGCCTATTGGACTCTATGAGCGATAAATGCCCCGCATGCCATGGTTCAGGACGAATCATTTCACGAGAAACACTTATTACTCGGATTGATCACTGGTTACGCCGCTACAAAAGCAAACACCGTTCCTTGCGGCTTAAACTGCAACTTCACCCTGAAAATTCCAACTATTTGAATGGTGAGAAAAAGCATATCCTACGTGGACTGATGTGGCAAAATTTTATACATTTAAAGATTTTGGAAAACAATGATCTTCGGCCAGATGAATTTAGATTTTTACGCGGTAAAAATGATATAGATGTGACTCATGAGATGAATCTTGATAAGGAAAATGCAGCATCTTAAGTTCCCCGGCTTTTTAAAGAACAAAAATGTACGCAATCGTTAATATATCTGGAAAACAATACAAAGCCACCCAAGGTGCCAAACTTCGTATACCTCGACAGTCAGGAGAATCAGGAGCAAAGCTTTCTTTTGAGGAAATCCTTCTAGTCAATAAGGATGATAGGACTCAGATAGGGAAACCGAATGTGGTAGGTGCGAAAATAACTGCTACAATTTTGAACCATGGCCGGGAACGTAAAATTCTTATCTATAAGAAAAAACGTCGCAAAGGCTATCAACGCAAGAATGGTCATCGCCAATGGTACACAGATATAGAAATACAAAAAATTCAACTATCGGCGACAAAGAAAAAAGCAGCCCCAAAAAAATCTGCCAAACCAAAACCCGCTGAAAAAGAAAAGGAATAAATCATGGCACATAAAAAAGGACAGGGAAGTTCCCGTAATGGCCGAGATTCCAACGCGCAATATCTTGGTCTAAAGGTTGGTGATGGGCAATCTGTTTTAGCTGGAACCATTATCCTGAAACAGCGAGGCACCAAAATCCATCCTGGTTTCAATGTCCGCCGCGCTAATGATGATTCCTTGTTTGCTACCGCAGACGGAATTGTCCGTTTTGGCCGAAAAGGTCGTAATCGAAAACTGGTCAACATAGAAACCTAGGTTTAATTGCCCCCTTTACTAGGGGGTTTTTTATTTCTATAATAAGGAGGTATTATGGCTCGTATAAAAATTGCACTCATTGGTGGCGGTCAGATTGGTGGTAACCTTGCACTCCTTGCCGCACAAAAGGAATTGGGTGATATTATTATCTTTGATATTCCCAAAGCTGAAGGTATGGTTAAGGGAAAAGCTCTCGACCTTATGCAGTTACGACCTCACGATGGCTATGATACAAATATAATCGGAACCTCGAACTGGGATGATCTTAAAAACACAGATGTATTTATTATTACTGCGGGTATTCCCCGAAAGCCAGGGATGAACCGAGAAGACCTGCTCGAGATTAATCTAGGCATTATGAAGGATGTAGCGACCAATATTAAACAACAGGCTCCCAATGCTTTTGTGATTGTGATTTCAAATCCTCTAGATGCCATGGTCTATGCCTTTTACAAAGTTTCTAGATTCCCAAAAAATAAAGTTGTGGGCATGGCAGGTGCTCTGGATAGTACGCGTTTTAGAACCTTTATTGCCATGGAAACTGGATATTCGGTACAGGATGTGACTTGTATGGTACTGGGAGGACATGGTGATACAATGGTACCCATATCACGTCTGGCGACTATAGGCGGTGTTCCTGTTACAGACCTGATTTCACCGAATCGACTTAAGGAAATTGAGAATAGGACTCGTGTTGCAGGTGGAGAAATAGTAAAACTGTTTGGCAATGGTTCTGCATTTTATGCACCAGCTCAGTCCGCAATTGAAATGGCAGAAGCTTTCATCCGCGATAAAAAACGAGTTATTCCTTGTGCATCATTGTGTGAAGGTGAATTCGGAATAAATGGCTATTTTATCGGTGTTCCAAGTGTTATTGGTAGTGGTGGAGTAGAAAATATCCTTGAATTTTCCCTTACAGATAAAGAAAAATCTGAATTAAATCATACACTAGAGGCAGTCAAAAAAACCGTGGCAGAAACAGGCCTCTAACTTGTAAGAATAGTCCTACTTAAAGATTAAGTACAAAATTGTGCTTATTCTTTAATTTCCCGGGATTATAAAATCAATTATTGCACTATGCTCCGACTTTCAATCATTATTCATTGCAGTCTTTTCTTGTTTGCGCAATCTGCTGCCGATGGTGAAAATTCTGATATTTTTTCTTACACTGAAAAATATCGTTTTGATACAGTTCCGGATAATGGTAGTTATACGGTTGAAATTCAGAATATGGATGGTAATATAACTATCCAAGGTCATTTTGGTTCAGGTATGGTTGTACAAGCAACACATCAATTGCACTGGTCTGCACTGCATAACGGCATTACCTCGAAACGGGAAAATATCATCATGGTTTATCATAATGAAGAGAACCGCAGAATAAGCATCCGCGGCCCAGACCAGGATGAACTCCCACGACTTGAATCAACTTTTTTTCTTAGTCTTCCTATAAATACAAATCTGGAAATTGAGACAGAAGGCGGTGATATTTTCGCCGATCAACTTCAAGGAGATATCAAACTGATCACAGCCGGTGGTAATTTAAATATTGAGCGTATCAAAGGTGAAACAGTCCTACAAAGTACTGGTGGGGACATAAGCATCAAGAATTGCCAAGGTCGTTTTCGTGCGCACACTTCAGGCGGAACTATAGAATTATTTGATAATCAAGGTCAGTATAATGTTTCTACATTGGGCGGCGATATCCGGCTTAGCACTGTAAAAGGTGAACTTGAACTGATGACTATAGGTGGTTCTATTTTCGCACACAACCTTGCGGGTGAAAAATTGCATTGTCGTTCATCTTCTGGTAGTATCATTGCGGAAGAAATTAATGGAAATTTCGTCTGCCAAACCCAGGATGGAAATATCCAAATTGAATCCCTTAAAGGTTTGTGCAACCTGACTACTACTAATGGTAATATTGTTATGGATTACCTTGAGGGTACTCTTGTCCTCGATGTCGCCAACGGAAATATTATCGGCGAAAATATTTTTGGGCCCATCCAAGCATACACTTCCAGCGGTGATATTAATTTTAAAATATCTTACGACTCCGGAAGTTCTGACTACAGCATTAGTCTGGAAACTGTTTCCGGGAATATCGATGTATCAGTACCAAAAAATTTGCCTGTCACAATCGAAGCAGAAATCCAAGGAGGAAAAATGGCCGGAGCCATTAGTTCAGATATCCCCATTTCACTCAAAGATACAGATTCAAATATTTTCGCTAAAGGGCAGGTGAACGAAGGTACCATTCCCATGATTTTATTTACAGGACGAGGCCATATTACCATCAGAGAAAATTAAGGTTTGTTTTTTGTTATCAGCCTGGATACGTGGTATACCATTGTTGTGGACACAGTAAAAAGATATTTTGTCTACAGCTATGGCGGATGTGCTAGTTTAACTTTGTTTGAATTCCTTCGAAATAATGGTGTCACTTATCATATTCACAGTAACCGGCCACCGGAATTATTAACTCTACCTGTATCACGTAAACCAATTCATCGATTGTTGAATTACGGTGTGAGGGAACATTTCAGTAATAGAAAGAAACATAGAATTTTTGACACGTCTAACTGCTATGTTATTTATATATATGTGAAACCTGCGTATTCAACTTTAAGTCGCAAGGCTTTCAGCCAGAGACATTTGAGAAGCATCGGTGTGAAGCCACAAAACCTTAAGAAGTTGAAGACATTTTCACCTAAGGAATATATTGTTGGAAAAACTAATTTAATTGACTACGAGTCATTCTTTGATAATTATGTAGTGAAAGGTATCAATCGGAACTATGATATTATTGCTGTCAATGTCCATAAACTATGGGAAAACTTGGTTAAATTTTTCTTGTTTACAAATATACCTCTATCTGAAATAAAAAATTTTCCAAAAAAAAGGCCTCATAATGCTGAGAAATTATTGGAAAAATATGTTAAATCAGGCTGTGGCTATAGATCCAATTACTTTACTGAAAGGATGTGAGTAATATGGCTAAAAAAACAAGGTAATTATTTATTAAAATTCAACCATTTCAAGCACTTTGCTGACTAGTTTTTCAATTCCTTCGGCTACTTCCATAATGGAATTAGCTTCTACATATGCTGGCGTAGATACAATCTTATTCTTTTCATCTACTACAATGTCTTTAGCCCCAGCTTGTTCCGCTTCAATACCCATAGTTTGAATATCCGTATTGATCTGTTCATTGCACCCACCAGTAACCTTTCCTTTTCTACCCATGTTCTGGAGAACTTTGGCTACCATAACTGGCGCGATGCATATAGCACCCAAGGGTTTACCCGCTTCAATGATATCACGCGTTAGTCCTTCTACATCGCTTATGACATTGCAATTAGGTCCGGTCATGGCATAATCAAAAAGATTCTTTGCCATTCCTGTTCCACCGGGAAAAATCAATGCATCCAATTCATCCCCATTTACGGTTCCCACTGGAACAATATTACCTCGGGCAATCCTAGATGCTTCCACAAGTATATTTCTGGGCTGCTCCATTGTCTCGCCGTTAAAATGGTTTATGACATGAAACTGGTCCATATCCGGGGCCATAATTCTAACATCAGCTCCCGTTCGATCCAGTGCCAGTAGTGTAATGACGGATTCATGGATTTCAGCACCATCCTGGGCACCGCAACCTGCCAATACAACTCCTATTTTAGGCATAGCGCTTTCCTTCTAATTTGAAATAATATTTCGTTTCAATCCAATATATTTTGTTCGCTTCACAGCCGAATCCTTGAATAATTTACGAAAACCTGTTTCATCCAGGTTTATCCAGTCTTCATTTGACCAACATAAAATCTCTGATCTCGGTTGAAACTCTTCCATATCTGACACATCTGAAAATTTCTGATTCCAAGGACATACTTCTTGGCAAATATCACAACCATAGATCCAATTATGTAGGTCATTTTCTGCATCTGGTAATTCACCCCGATGTTCAATTGTCAGATAGGAGATACATTTTCCAGCATCAATCTGGTATTCTTCCAACGCCTGAGTTGGACAAGCATCAATACAAGCAGTGCAACTCCCGCATAAGTCTTCAACGAACGGGATATCATATTCTAATTCCATATCTAAAAGTAATTCTCCTAAAAATAGCCAGCTACCTTGGTCTCGAGAGATCAAGTTCGTATGTTTGCCAATCCAGCCGATTCCAGCCATTTGTGCCCAGACTTTATCCATTACTGGTGAAGTGTCAACGCAAGCTATACCTTTTATAGTCGGTTTTGATTCTTTTATCCATTCTAATAACTGAAGCAGACGTATTTTTATCACTTGATGATAGTCATCACCCCAAGCATATGAGGAAAACTGGAAATCAGATTTAATATCATTCTGCCCTTTCCCAACGTAGTAATTAATACCAACGGAGATAATCGATTTTGCATCCGGAAAATATTTATGAATATTGCCTCGTTCATCCTTTCTTTTTTCCATCCATTCCATGGTGGCGTGTCGTTTTTGATCTAGCCAAGATTCCAGATTATCTTTTTGCTTTGAAGTTGGTTCGGCTCTGGCGATCCCGACTTTTTGAAAACCCAGTTCCAAAGCTTTTTTCTTTATAGATTTAGATGAAATTTTCACAAATAGAATTTAACGGATTATATGACTATAGTGTTCCATATGTGGGGTGAGAAATTGGGTAAAATCTTATGGGTTACCAACTATTAAGGTTAAACGAAGAGTATTCGTTACACAAAGTGATTGGAGTGAGTGGATAGAGAAATACCGTAGATAGGTAATCTATTAACTGTGAAACCCCCAGATAAAAATGGGGGTTTTTTATTTTATGTACTGATTGTATGTAAATTTCGTCTGAGATGAAAAAACTGTATCTATTATACCCTTTATTATTGTTTGTATTTATTACTTGTGAAGAAGAACAAGAAGAAGAGAAAGATACAACTCCACCTACAGTAACCATTACATATCCCCAAACTGGTTCAACGGTAAACGAGATTATTACTATTACTTGTATGTCATCTGATAATGAAGGTGTGGAGAAAGTAGAATTATGGGTTAATGGTGTAACTACAGGTTTAACCGATAATACTTAACCTTATTCCTTTGAGTGGAATACCACCACTCTTGAAGATGGTAATTTCACAATTATAGTACGTTCTTATGATACAAGTGGAAATGTAACTGATAGTGACCCGATTACCTTAATTGTCTATAAAATTGTTGAATTATGGGGGGAGTATTATTCAATAGAGAATACCACTGAATTGGATTTATATCAAAATGGACTCACGGGGTCAATACCCCCAGAAATAGGAAATTTGATAAATCTCACTATTTTACATTTACCTGATAATCAACTCACAGGTTCTATCCCATCAGAGATAGAAAATCTGACCAATTTGACTGAATTGAATTTGTCCTATAATCAACTCACAGGTTCCATCCCACCTGAGATAGGTAATCTGACCAATCTTGAGAGTTTGGATTTAAGACAAAATAAACTCACGGGTATTATACCTGATGAAATTTGTAATCAAGGAGATAGTTCACCTGAGTTAGAAAACAACCAACTCTGTCCCCCATACCCATCTTGTATTGAAGATTATGTGGGGGAACAAGACACTACTAATTGTGATTAAATGAAACCCATCCCAACCCCACCCATCGTGGGGTTTTTTATTTTATCGAGTGATTGTATGTAAATTTTGTTTGAGATGAAAAAACTGTATCTATTATTATCTGTATTATTTTTGATTGACTTTGGATGGGGACAATTGGGTCCCTTTAGTTATATAAGTCCTGGTCTTCAGATTGGATATAATAGTAAAGAGGGTATCTTTTATGGTTTTCAAACTAGTATTGGTATTAAAACACCTGACTCAATAATAGATAATTTTACAGAAACTATATTTATCCCCTCAATTTGTTTTGGATTTAAAAGGTATCATAAAAAATATAATGAAAGGTATATTGACCTACAGACCGTATTCTTTGAAGGTACAACTATAGATAATTTGGGACCACCTATTGGAATTGGAATTGGAAAGAATTTTACAAATAATAGTTCAAATTATAGATTGAAAGGTTATACATGGTTATTAATCAGTTTTACTGTTGATTATGAATTAGAAAGAAAGTCATTTAATTATTCATTAATTCCTATTTTACCAATATGGTAACCCACTCCTTCCTTCCCTTATCCCATCTTTCAACAGTTGGTTCTTTTCTTGATTTCTTTTTTATAAGATAATTCCAACAATC